>JBEIGW010000205.1:0-5136 GCA_040381655.1 Deltaproteobacteria bacterium | reverse complement strand
TTAAGACTCACTGGTTGACTTCTTGTTCTCGTCCAACCCGGGCACACCATCATGGGAAGCCTCTCAACGAGCTTACGCATAATGTCAAAAGACGAGCCATTTTTGCCGATGATAAGTCCAGCCCTCAATGCAACACAGTGTGCTCCATGGCTTTCAAGGGCTGCTTCCACCTCAAGGCGGCTAGCTAAATGGGGTGAAAGATCCTCATCTGGAATGATACCTCCCAGGTATATAATTCTTTGGACTTTTGCTTTCCGAGCAGCTCTTGCAAAGTTATCAGCGATTAACAAATCAAGGTCGGCAAAGCTTCCTTGCGTCAGCTTTGCACTCGGAAGCATAGAGTGGACCATATAGATGGCGATATCAGCGCCGTCTAGCCCCTGCTCAGCTTGCTTTAGGTTAAATAAATCACATTGCCGCCACTCAATTCCGTCTTCTGTTCGCGAAGACCCACGACTGAGGGCGATCAAGTCATAGTGCCCCCTAAGTTTTTCAATCAGAGCGCGTCCAACGAAACCACTCGCGCCGGCAATAGCCACTTTTAACTTCTTAGACTCAGTCGCTGTATTCATAATGAAACCACCGCGTTAAATGCAGATCTCACATCCAATGGACAGTCGAGACCCTCCAGGTTTTCATAAAGGCACAACAAATAAACTCCTAGCCCAAAAAAATCTGGATGTAGCTTCGTTTTATTATTTTTACAGGACATAAACACAGCATGAAGAGACTGCTTAAAATGCTGCAAAGAGAATGTCACGGCGTCCTGACTTCCTTGGCCAAAGTGGCCTTGTATGACTGATTCCGCATGGGATAGATTTAACTTTTGAAGGCCTGCCTTAAGAGTTGCGTCATCGCCTTTGTAAAAGCCAGTGTAAAGTTTTTGGAGACCCTCTTTGAAGTCATTTGTCCAACCATAAAAAACAGGCTTCGGCGCCCACTCGGTCATGCCGTTAAATGCCGAGCTTCTGAGATCCAATATAGTCTTATGGTCAGCAAATAACTGACCAAAATAGATTTTTAGGACCATCGATCCAAACTCTCGCCTCTCCTCAAGACTAAGACCCCGAATGTTCGGTTTAGCGCTAATTTTATCCACTAGCTTAAGCCCGCTATTTTTTAACCGCGCCTCTAGCGTGACAGTGGCCGCGGTTTTTACGTTAGTAAATTCCTTAGCGCTCTCATAATCCTTAAGAATCGAACCGAACACTTTCGCCATGCCCAAGGTGGGAACGACCTCAAAGAATACGGGTGAAACAAAATCAGTTAATAACTCCCAATCGGTTCCCTTTAGATTTTTAAATAGATAGTCAATCATGCTGACAATCCTTTAAGTAGAGTTTCAAATCGGCTAGCGTGTTCATGCTCTTGCTTAGCCGCATGACTCAAAGCGTCTCGAAGCGATTTTGGGTCGCTAGAGCCCAAACCAGCCAAGGTTACCTTATAAGTCTTTGCTGCTTCGCGCTCAGTCCACACGTGAATTCGGTAACAAAGTGGTCTTGGCAAGATAGACAAGACGCTGCCAAGCATCCATCCAGCAATAACATTAAATGGCGTCATTAGCAGAACCAGGCCTGGACTATTCATAAAAGACGCCATACTCTCCTGGTGGGATAGCTCCTCTGCCAAAATTTCACGAAAGATTTGACCACTTGCTCCTGGACGCCAAAATGTTTGGGCTTTATAAATAGCTATAGCTTGTTGTTCGGCGGAATAGGCATTAATCAGTTTCAGCATAGAACTCCCCACATAAGCCGATAGACTAACACAATCAGAACCCATTAGAGGAGACAAATAGCGTGAAAACAGAATTAATTAATGCCTTTCAACGCTTCTTTTTCACACCAGCTCTTTGTATTTTTTTCGCGCTGCCCGCTCTAGCCAAGACCGACGCAGCAGCCGATGGTATTCATCAATTCAAAGTGCAAGACATCAAAAACAAGACCGTGGACATGTCAACCTACCGTGGCAAAGTTCTACTTATTGTTAATACAGCCTCTTACTGTGGCTTTACGTCACAATATAAATCCCTGCAGAAAACCTATGAGCAATTTAAAGATCAGAACTTCTACGTCCTAGGATTCCCCAGCAATGACTTTGGCCGCCAAGAGCCTGGCAGCAACAAAGAGATCAAAGATTTTTGCGAGTTAAACTACAAAGTCACGTTCCCGCTATTTTCTAAAGTTAGCGTGTCAGGCAACCAAAAAGATTCTTTGTTTAAATATTTAACTGAAGATTCTGGAAAAGACTTTCGTCGTCCGATCGATTGGAATTTTGAGAAGTTCTTAGTTGGCAAAGACGGGAGACTCATCGCAAGGTTTACTTCATCTGTGGACCCACAAAGTGATGAAATACTATCGGCGGTTAAAAAAGCACTTGCCATTAAAAGCAATCAACCAGCGGCGAAGTCTTTACCGACGGCTAAACCTGATAGATAAGCACCTTCAATTTTTGGGCCTCCGAAGGCCTCGCCAGCAAAATATATCTTCACCCCGTTTGGACCCGCCCATCCCAGATAGGGCTCAGGAAACGTTTTTTGAGGAGTTGCGAAACGCCACCTATGGACTTCTGCTGTTGATGGCCTCGTAACTCTCTTAAGGTGATAGTGGCGTCGAAGCTCGTGACAAACGAAATCAACAACGACATCATCATGGGCCGTAAATAATCCGTGACTAGCCTCACTGGATAGATGCACCGTCAAAGAAGCTTTCTTAATTGATAGGCCCTTTGAATAATTATCCGACACAAAAGCCAAAGGAGACTGCAGAGATTTAGCCGGAAACCTATCTAGAGGAAGCTCTTCGGGGTCAAAAAAGCCCATGACGGCAATACAAGGATCGTAAACGACCTCGCTTAGTGTACTCATAGTCTTTGCAAGTCGTTGATCGGCAGAAAACTTCGAGAGCATCGCGGTCGTTTGCGGCAAAGGCGCTGTCATGATCAATTGTTTGGAAAAAAACTTAGATCCCGTTTCCGATGCTATGGAGATAAAGCCGTCAGCCATCTCTATCTCAACGATCTTCTCGTTTAGCGCTATGTTTTCCTTCGGCAAATCTGCCGCCATGTGCTTAACAATGTGATTCATACCAGACTCGCACACATAACGGGGGTGGCCGTCATCCTGCCCATCACCAAAGCCTCTCACCCACTCTTTGCAGATATCTCTTCTCAGCCATTCGTCCACTTGTGCGCGAAATTCCAAAGATCTAACTGTAAAAAACTGTGCCCCGTGGTCAAATCTTGCATCATCAATTCGTCTGGTTGCCATCCTGCCACCAACAGATCGCGCCTTATCGATGAGCTTCCAAGACTGCCGTTTTCCACCATGAATTTCCCTGGCAGCCGTGACCCCGCACAGACCTGCACCAACGATTAAGACATCGACAATCTCTTGTATAGGTTGCATCTCGGCCTCCAGCGCGGCAAAATAGGTCTCTATTATAGTCCGAACCCCAGGGACTTTGGAGGCACAAATTTATGACCAAGTACGATTTTTCAGGGAAATATTTCTTGGTAGCAGGTGCCGGCGGAGGCATCGGTTCTGAGCTTTCTCGCCAGCTTGTAAAATCCGGGGCCAAGGTTTTCCTTTGCGCAAGAGATCCCCAAAAGTTAGAAGCCCTAAAGCAGGAATTAGACTCGGACGGAGCACTTATCGACGGGGCTAGCTTTGCCAGTTACGAGGAAGCCCTCGCCAAGGCCACCTCTCATGGCCCATTGTCAGGAGCTGTTTGCTGTACTGGATCTGTGATCTTAAAGTCAGCTCACGCAACGACCCAGCAAGAATTTGACGCCACTATGGCGGCCAACGTGACAAGCGCATTTGGAATGCTTAGAGCTTCAGCAAAAGCCATGATGGATCAAGGAGGCTCTATCGTATTGGTTTCATCGGCTGCTGCACAAATTGGTCTTCAAAATCACGAAGCGATAGCTGCTGCCAAAGGCGCCATCATGGGACTAACCAAGTCGGCAGCCGCGACCTACGCTCGAAGCAATATTCGTGTTAATTGTATAGCGCCTGGCCTCACGGAAACGCCCATGACGGCTCGACTTACCGCAAACGAAGCCAGCCGAAAAGCCTCTGAATCCATGCACCCCCTTGGGCGTCTTGGTAAACCATCAGATATTGTCTCGAGTATGCTTTGGCTACTGTCAGATGAAGCCAGCTGGGTCACAGGACAGGTCATCGGCGTTGACGGCGGACTTGGGTCACTAAAGACCAGAGCTTGATGACACGCATCCCTTAGGACTTCTTATAACAGGCAGGAACGATCAAAGGGTCAAGAAACCTGTCGGCAGAGGCTCCAAGAACATACAATGGAGAATCGCGCTACCCTTGCTTGTTCGAACGTCACGAATCAACACAGCTATACTCCCGCCACGACCATCTCCAATTGGAATTTCAAATTGTACGATGCCGAACTGAAACATTTCGCGCCTCCACGTGCCCGACTTTTTATTCAGCTGAATACAACAACCACCCGATGAAATATCAGTCAACATCCCCGAAAGTTTATTCGAGTCATTATTAAACAATGCCTGGATGTTTATCTCTTTGCCGCCAGCCGAAAGTGCGTCAAAAAACACGTCTTTACAAAATTGTTTGTCCGCAGGCGCTTCGTCCTCAGAGTTTTGTGTAATCCGTCTTACGACCACTTCCTCTTTTGTAACTTTTTGGAAGAATTCATCTGAGACATTATAGAAAGTCGCTGGAAGCAGCGTGAGGCGGCGAGCGCTTATTCTCGGGTCTAGGCCTTTAATACCAATTGTTAGAAACGAGAACGTTCCTACCACGCACTGAACAATATAATTTTCCTTATCACTATCAAATACCAACAGAAGTACTGTTCCAGCGTCCACACCACTTGGAATTACCCCGCGCGGTTCAAGATGAAAAGACGAGTTAGTAGCATCATCTACTCGCAGCACCGCCTTAAACATATGTTTTTGCGGTGTAAAAACTCGAATTGTTTTCTCGCCGCTGAGGAACGGCAAAAACTCCGGCCGAGACAGCACACGACCCAACATAAATTGTTGGGTTTTCTTTTTTAGGAGAATCTGAACATTTTTTGTTAGATCCTTGATTTGTTGCGACAAAAAATCACTCCTATTCAACAAGACAATATAGGGTGATATTAT
>JBEIGW010000204.1:0-5161 GCA_040381655.1 Deltaproteobacteria bacterium | reverse complement strand
GCACTAACCACGACGCGGTAAACATCATTGTTATCGTCGGCATTGGTCAGGCTTGAAAGGTTCAGTGTTGCAGACGTTGCACCACTAACGGCATTAAAATCACCCGATCCGTTTTCTTGTTTTTGCCACTGATAAGAAAGGTTGGCGCTATTGGTGGCTGTCGCTCCAACAGAGAAGCTAGCTCCGCCGTTACTTGCTGTTTGATCAGAGGGCTGTGCCGTGATCGTGATAACAGCTTTCGGACTGCCGCTGGTGTAGGTTTGTCCGTTCCAAGTTCCACCGCCCGTCATATTCAGTGATGTGACGGCACCACCGATGTAGTAGGTGGACTCCTCGGCGCACCAGCCATTGGATGGGCAAGGATTTACCGTAAGAGTCGCAGCAGATGATGTCACGCTTGTGGCTCCGCCCGAAGCAGACACGATCACTCGGTACACATCACCGTTGTCGTTCGCGTTCGTTAGACCAGAGGGAGAAAGGCTACTGCTGGTTTCGGTGTTCATATTCACAAAGGAGCTAGCTCCAGCTTCTTTTTTCTGCCACTGATAACTTAACGCTGCGTTTTGTGTCACTGATGCTGAAACGGAAAATGTGGCTGAACCATTTACGGCTGTTTGATTTGAAGGCTGGCTAATAATTGTAATAACGGGGATGGCTGGAGGATTGGAGCCGGAGCCACTTCCACTCCCGTTGCCACCGTTTCCTGTGGATGAGGATGACGGCGGAGCTGGTGGTGTATAGCCAGCTGGGGCACAGTTAGAGTTACCCGCGTAACACTCGCTGAATTTTGCACTGTAAGTGGTAGCTACGCTATTTTCAGCAGCCACTGCGTCTGACAAACCGCTAGCATTTCGGTAAGCGTTGGCTTCAACCCTGAAAGCTGCATCCACGTATTTTGTGCTATCAACACTAAGATCTTTGATAGCCTCGTAAGCGACATCACGTTTGGCAACAGTCGATGTTCCAAGGTCGTGATTGGTTCGGTAGGCGAGGACTCCTGGCGAGGTGGCTTCTGCATCGCCACTAAAGACCGTCTCGTAGGTCTTCTCCGAGATTTTCTCTGCAACTACGGCAATTGCTTGCCCTTCACCTTGAAGGGCCACAATCTTATCGTTTGATTTTTCTATGAGCTTTGCAGTCAGTCCAGCTAAGTCGACTGAGCTTCCCTTGTTTTGAGTCTCCTGCTCTGTGATCACGCGGGCGACACTCTGGGCTAGTACCAGGGTGTCAGCTACGGAAATACTATTTGTAGCTAAGGCCTTGAGAGCAGCTTCGTCACCTGCCACAGCTTTATCTGCGACAATATTGGCCATCTTCGCTGCAATTGAGCTTGCGCGATTGAGTCGAAGTTTTGCCAATTTATTCCGTAGAGCTGGAGGCAGGAAAGCTCCCAGACGGTAGCCATCTGACAGTCTTGTAACATCAATAGTCAGATAGCGTTTAGGGACCTTACTTTTGAAACTAAAACGCTCGCCATCTGATGTGCCGAGATAAATGGAAACTTTTTTACCCAGTGGACTGAGATAAAATGCAGAGATGGCATACTTGCCCGTCGTCGTCAGGTTGACGCCGCTAATTTCAACGGAGTCTTGTGCCTGCGCGAAATCAGTCGGATCTATCGTACCTGAAACTTCAAAGTCCACTTCCTCTTCAGCGGTCGTTTTGCCGCCGCCACCACTACCAGCGCCAGCCGATGAGCTTGATGACTTTTGACAGCTGACTTGCAAGCTGCTGCCGATCACGAATGAAAATAACAGGAGCCATCTTTTGCAAGCGTGGATTGACAGTAGCTTTGCAGTCATCAGTCGATTCCTTCTGAGGTACACCGGTGCACCCAGTGAGGGAAACGTCAATACTATGATTCACTTAGGTAATGGGATCGGCTCGGTACAAAAGAAACTTGAGTGGGTGGGCGAGATTTCCTGGGGGGGGGGTAAGCCTATGGAATAACCTCACAATTTTTTGTTAATAAGCCCTTTGCGCCATCCTTGGCGAGTCGAGTCACAACAACTGTTACCGGGGAGTTGGTAACTAGGCGATTAGAAAGCGGTTATGAATGTGAGGTGTTGAAAGGGCAGCCTGGATCGGAAATAGTGCTTTTTACCACAAAAGATCAACTGTTTCCGGAGGTTTCCCTCGTGTCGACCCAGGCTGTTAGAGAATACTTAGCGCTTGTTTGGGAGCAATACAAGCTCGCAAATCGAAAAATGCGGACCACACTGCTGGACGAGGTCTGTCGCAATCTAAAACTGCACCGTAAAGCCGCGATTCGCGCTTTAAATAGCTCTCATGCACCACGGGCAAATCAGGGCAAGGGATCAAAGACCAAACGTAGACGTTATTCTGAGGCCTCCAAAGAGGCATTGGTTCATATCTGGAAATCTATGAATTACATGGCATCGCTTCGACTAAAAGCCGCGTTTTCAGATTGGCTACCAAAGTATCAAGGATGTAGCGAGCTGGTTAAAGAAGAGCTGATGCGGATGAGTAGTAAAACAATGGATAGATATCTTAAAAGCGCCAAAGCGGATTTAAAACGCCGAATGGATACCGGCACTCGACGTGGTTTACGTAAAATGGTTACCGAAATCCCCATTCGCGATCTTGGGGAAAAACCGAACGAAACTGGTCACCGTGAAGTAGATACTGTAGCTCAAATTGGTGACTCGATGTCAGGAACGTTTGCTTGGACCCTAACACAAACAGACATCATGTCAGGATGGACCTAGCAGAATGGATAAATCCAAAAATGCGAGGCTGGATCAATTACTACGGCAAATTCAATCGATCGTCTCTATACAAGATTATTCGTCAGCTACATAAGACCCTCGTCGCTTGGGCTAAGATCAAATTTAAAAAGCTAAGTCGCAAGACAACAAGAGCTGGTCAATTTCTTCAAGCGGCTATGCGTCGGAATCCTCGACTATTTTATCACTGGGCTATCGGAATGAAAGCAGGGTTTGGTTGATGGGAGCCGTATGACGCGAGAGTGTCACGTACGTTTCTAGGAGGGGCTGGGGGTGTGGAGTTGCCCCCTAAAAACCGTACATATTTAGCCAGCTGTTGAAGAACGAATGTACTCGCGTGGCGCCTTCATGCCAAGCCCCTTATGAGGGGCTTTTTCATTATAGTCGGCAAACCATTCTGGCAGACGCGCAAGCACGGTGACCGCGTCTGGAACTTCATTGACGTAGACATAATCGCGCTTAAAGGTTTTGACAAAGGCTTCAGCCATGCCGTTACTTTCAGGGCTATATGGGGCTGTTGTGCACACATCTAGATTGACGCTCCGTGCAAATGTAACCGTGTCGTGAGCGGCATAACAGGGCCCGTTGTCGGTGAGCCATTGAATGGTTTTGGGCGCGGGTTGACCGCTGCCAAAACGATACTCGAGACAATCTGCGATTAGGTCGCGGATCATTTCGCCAGTTACGCCTTTCGTAGATGCAATGTAGCTCATGGCTTCGCGATCATGGCAATCAAGGGCAAATGCCACTGCAACGCGGTCACCATTCCAGCAGGTGATCGTAAATCCATCGCTGCACCACCTCATATTGCTGCGAATAGCGATGATTTTGCCGTCATGAACCCTCGCAGGTCTACGCCCACATGGAGCCATCAACAGCACACCGCAAGTTAATTCAAGCCACATCAGGGCCATTGGCCTACTCGACCGCCTGGCGATGTGCTGACCGAATGTCTTATTGGCATCTGTCGTAGCCAAAAATTCCGTGGTATTCTTGAGCTCAGTCTGCACCTTATCACAAACCGCCCCCTTGCCCGCGAGACACCTAATGACTTCAACCAAAATGACTCGAGCGACAATAAATATTTTAACTTTTTTAATTTGTATGCAGGTAATCTCCTGCAAATCAACATACTCGTCACGAATGAAGTCCAAGGGCCCCGGTGATACGATAACCACCGAGAATCATTCCGATTTTGCGGCGTCTTTGATTGCGCAGATTGATTCTATCACAAATAAAATTATAAAAATTCGTGACAGAAATGAAGGTAAATCAACCTCGCCAAATGGCGATGCCTTCAGAACATTCGCAAAGACTGAGGCCCTCTTTCCTTACGCTAAAGCAGCTGCTATAGCGGACAGGAAACAAAACAAAGAGTACTCGCGAACATTAGCTGCATCTATTCGCCGGGCCTTGGCTGCATGGTACAGCTACTGTAGCAAGAGTGAATGGGCCAAATCCCATTGGGCGTATCCCGCAGCATGTAGAGATTATTCTAACGAGGACCTAATTGACGAAGTAAGCGATTTTAATTTTATCGCAAGTATCATTGAGGATTTCGAAAAGCAAAGAGATCTGTCTTTTCAGCAGTCAGTGTACTACGAGTCCACGATAATACGCGCAGCAAACGCCAAAACATTGCAACATCTCAGAGAGCTTTGTGAGACAACCCCTCTAACATCTCTACAGTCCGATATTATTGTTGCGCAGGCCAGATCAATGCAAAAGCCAGCATTATCAACAGTCGGAGATGTCAATGTCCCGAAAGGCGAGATTGATTCAAGGCAGCGGGAAATACTAGCGCAAATAGTCGCAAGGCCTTTGGATGTTCTTCGCGATGTCATGATTGATTATAATACGGACATACAGGTTTTTCGTGCAGGACAAAATGTTAACCAACCTAACTTGGTTGATGATGACGCCTTGAAAATGTATCGGGCTGGCAGAAGATCCCCCATCACTCAAAGCTTCTATCAAAACGTCCTGAGCCCTCTTTTCACCGGCGGGAATTATTCAGGCAAAGATGCAGAGATGCTAGAAGAGAGTCGACAATACTGGATGCCAAAAGTTCCAGTCTGTGCCTCTTTGAAATACAAGGACTATTACAATACAGAGATGCGAAGATTCTTCAAGTTAGCTGTGGCTGATATAGCGATCAAATCCGGGCGAGAGCTCCTTAACAGTGGCTTCAACCTGCAGGTACTTTCTCGGTTTTTTAACGTTCGGTTATTTGAAAATTTGGAAGCGTCGAATTGACGACTGCCGCCCTGGGCTATGCAAGTAGTTCTTGTTTGTGTGTGGTGGCACGCACCAGAAAGTAACTACGAAAAGGCTAAACCACGAGCTAAGGATAATTCTAATTCGTTAGAAGCAGTGGCAGAATATTTCATGCACACGACGAACCATTTTATCTG
>JBEIGW010000203.1:0-5175 GCA_040381655.1 Deltaproteobacteria bacterium | reverse complement strand
AGTCAGACCAGCAGAAGTCAGACCAGCAGAAGTCAGACCAGCAGAAGTCAGACCAGCAGAAGTCAGACCAGCAGAAGTCAGACCAGCAGAAGTCAGACCAGCCCGACGAATCAGATAAGTTGAGAGACATCGATACAACTGAAGCTGAACGGTTACTTCGGAGCGTTCCAGAAGAGCCGAGACGGGTTGCTCCTATTCATCGTGGGGGCGGCTTACCACAGCAAAAATCTGGGCGCGACTGGTGACCGTATAACTGGGAGGACGTTCATTTGAAGTTCATCATGGCTATTGCTACCGGCTGGTTATTGACTGCTTCAGCAGCGTTTGCAGGCTCTGTAACGGCTGAGGTCGACAGACGCCAGACATCGATCGATGAGACGTTTTGGCTGACTATTACGATTCAAGGCTCATTGGATGAGGTTTTAAATGCACCAGAGTCTCAGGATTTTGAATTTGTAAAAACTGGTGAGAGCACAAATATTTCAATAGTTAACGGTTCTGTCACAAAGGAACGCCAATACACCTTCCAGGTGCGCCCTCTCCGGCAGGGAGCGTTGTCTATCCCGTCGTTTGTCGCGAAGATCGATGGACGCGATGAAAAAACACTACCGATCGAGGTTCAGATCGCCGCGACGGGTCAACAGCAGAAAGGCGGAATCAAGCCAGATGTAAAAAAATTGGTCTTCGTTGAGCGCGATATTCCCAAAACAACTCTCTACGAGGGGCAAGCTATCAGATCCACTGGTAGATTACTTACGAGGACGCGCTTGACTGGTGCGACGCCCGTTCGGGATCCGTCCCCTATGTGGCGGGTTATTGCGGTCGATGGCCAGAGAAATAGGGATGTCACAAGGGACGGGGTCAATTATAGCACTGTTGAGATGGATGAGGTTCTGATTCCTTTAAAGGCTGGAAAGCTAGAAGTGCCCCAGTTCGGAATAAATGCGTCATGGGTCCAGGAAACGAGACGATCGGAAAGACGGCGGCCAAATAGCGTTTTTGATCTCTTTCAGCAGGGAATGTTTAACATGGGAGAGGAGGTATCTCGTAAGCTCGTTTCGGGGTCAATGCAGTTGGACGTAAAGCCGCTGCCCACTCCGAAGCCCTCTGGATTCTCTGATATCGTGGGAGCTTTTACGTTAAAGTCCACGGTTTCAGATCGCGAAATAGTAGCTGGCGAGACGGTTACCCTGACCATCGATCTATCTGGACAGGGTGCGCTTGATAGGATGCAAGATTTTAAGGTTCGAGTGACGGGTGTAAGAGTTTACGACGACAAGCCAGAATTGAGTGAGAAAGTTGAACCCGGAGCGGGTTTGGTGTCGACCAAGCGGTTTAAATTTGCTGTCGTACCCCAGCAGCCGGGAGAGCTGAGCTTGGGTCTTATTAAACTTACGGCGTTTAATCCATTTACGGAGCGCTATGAGGAGCTGTCAGCGGATCTTGGTATGGTTTCAGTGAAAGAGGGTGCCTCGCTTCAAAAATCTGATCAAAATCCCTCTGACGTGACTAAGTCTTATGGCAGTCAGCAGCCCATCAAAGCAAGTCCCGAGGTGGGTGCTTTAGTGCCAAAACAGGTTGATACAGATGCAAGATCCGACAATCGTTGGTGGCTTAGTCCCTGGATCCTGGCTTTTGAGGTGCTCGCCATGTCACTAATCTTGGCTTGGGCGTTATTGCGAAAATTCGCGTTACCTAGGAATAAGAAAAAATCAAACGAGGCAGCAATTAGACAACTGTGCGATAGCCTGAGGGCTGAGCTAGACACGGGTGAATTGAATAAAGTCATTTTGAGTACGTTAGCTCTAATAAGGCAAGCCTTGGCGATACCTGGGCAGGACTCAAAGGCTATGACGTCCGCAGATCTTATGTCATCTGCAAGTAAAAATAATGTTGATCAATCTGTTTTGTTGAGTCTCACCAGGGTATTGGATGTCGGGGATCGTTTACAGTATGGGGGGGCGGATGGGGTATCAATTTCTGATCAATTAAGGTCAGATATAAATCGACTCATCGATTATTGTCAGTCAAGGGTTGGTCATGACTAGCGCCGAGTTGAATCAAGCTTTAAACAACGCCGTCACTGCGCGTGATTGGGCACTCATTCGAGTTCTTGGTGAGCAGGCGCTGGCGGACGGTGTAGCCACGGATGCAATTTTGTATAATCTGGGACTAGCCTACCTCAATGGAAACGACCCTGCGTTAGCCGTTTCGGTGTTTTTAGCGATTCCAAAGCAAGTAAGAGACCAAGACGCTGATAAAGCGCTGAAGGATGCGTTGTCTCGGTCTAGCCTCGACGACTCAGAACTAGATCTTGGGTCACATGGTCTAAGATCGGTTTTAGTAGATTTTGCCCGAGGTATCTCGCCAGTTCCATTTCAGGTGATTACTGCGATTTCGCTGCCGTTATTCTTTATTGCAGCTCTGTTAGCGCTTCATCTGTCAAAGGGAAAAAAAGCATTTTTGACTACTAGGGTAGGCCGGCTTTCGCTTTCTCTATCATGTTTTCTTGGTTTGACGGTTTTCTGTTCGGTGGGGGCTGAATGGTTTTCTAAGACTTATCGTGGGCAGTGGTGTGCGGTTGTATCGGTTGGTACAAAGGTTCTTTCTGAGCCTAATCAAGATGCTACAGTGGTTCGTAATTTGGAGCTCGCATCGCCTGTGCTTGCTGTGAGTGATGTCAAAAAGCCCTGGGTTCAAATTTTGCACGCGTCTGGTGTATCGGGTTGGGTTGAGTCATTAAAAGTGAGGTGTGTCGATGAGCGAAAGTAACATACGTGATATTTATAGACCGTCTCTCGCACTTTTGACTGATCTTTATCAGATCACGATGGCGTATGGTTATTGGAAAACAGGTGCCCACGACAAGCAAGCTATGTTCCAAATGTTTTTCAGGCGCCTGCCCTTCGGTGGGGGCTTCGCTGTAGCAGCCGGTCTTGAAGCGCTGATTAATTATGTTGATGGCTTTGTGTGGGGCAGGGAGGATCTTGAGTTCATTGCTTCGCTAAAAGGGTCTGATGGGCGTCCAATAGTTTGCCATGACTTCATACAGTACCTTAAAATGACGCCGTTTCGCGTATCAATTGATGCCGTTGAGGAAGGTTGCTTGGTGTTTCCTCACGAACCTTTGATTAGGGTGACTGGCCCTTTGCTTCAGTGTCAGCTTTTAGAGACTGCACTTCTTAATTTAATTAACTTTCCAACATTAATCGCCACCAAGGCGGCAAGAATTTGTTTAGCCGCCCAAGGCGACAAGGTCCTGGAGTTTGGTCTGAGGCGGGCCCAGGGTGTTGATGGCGGTTTAACCGCATCTCGATCGGCTTTCATCGGTGGCGTCGATGGGACGAGTAACCTTTTGGCAGGATCTTTGTACGGTATACCCGTGGGTGGTACTCACGCTCATAGTTGGGTCATGAGTTTTGATAACGAGCTTGAGGCGTTCATGAAGTTTGCGAGTTCAGTGCCGGGGAGTTCGATTTTTCTCGTTGATACTTATAGTACAATAGAAGGCGTAAAAAACGCGATCAAAGCTGGAAGGTGGTTACGCGAAAATGGACATGAGTTATATGGCGTAAGACTTGATAGCGGTGACTTAGGTTACCTTTCAAAACAAGCGCGAACCTTACTTGATGAGGCGGGCTTTAACAAAACCGTCATTGTCGGATCAAACGATCTTGATGAGAGCCAAATTGTAAATCTAAAAAGTGCTGGTGCAAAAATATCGGTCTGGGGTGTGGGCACAAGACTTGTGACAGGGTATGATGACCCGGCTCTTGGTGGTGTGTATAAACTTGTTGCCATTCGCAACTCATCCGCTGACTCATGGCGTTATAAGCTAAAGTTGTCAGATCAGATTTCCAAGATCACCACGCCTGGAAGGCAGCAGATCAGACGTTTTACGGTGAGCGGGGAGTATGCGGCCGACATGGTTTTTGATGAGCTATCGCCACCTGGATATGAAGATTGGACTATTGTGGATCCTACGGATATGACTCGTCGGAAAAGAATTCCCAGAGGTACGCCTTACGAGGATTTGCTACGTCCGGTAATTGTCGAGGGTAAACGCGTATACGATGGGGGTGGAGTTCATGCGGCCCGGCAACGATGTCGGGAGCAGCTTACTCGGTTAAACGAGAGTATTAAGCGAATTGCAAACCCGCACGACTATCCAGCAGGACTAGACGTATCGCTGCATGAACGTAAAGCGAAAATGATTCTGGAGCTGAAAGGCTTTTAACAAAAACGTCAAGGTTACTCGTCGCGTAAAAAATGACATGTGTAGCCATTGGGATTTTTTTGCAGATAATCCTGGTGCTCGGATTCAGCTTTCCAAAAGGCCTGAGCGGCAATGATTTCAGTGACAATAGGTTTTTTCCATTTACCTAGTGCGTCCACTTTTTTTCGAATAGTCTCTGCAGTTTTGGATTGTTTGCTGCCGTAGTAGAAGATAGCCGACCGGTACTGTGCGCCCTTGTCGTTGCCTTGCTGATTGAGAGTGGTGGGATCATGCATACGGAAGTAAAATCCTAAAAGCTGCTCAAAGGAAATGACCTTTGGGTCAAAGATGATTTGCACAGATTCCGCGTGACCAGTTTGTCCAGAGGATACCTCCCTGTAGCTTGGGTTAGACGTTCGTCCTCCCGTGTAGCCAACTTGGGTCTCTTTTACGCCAGGCAGTTTTCGAATGATCTCTTCCATCCCCCAGAAACAGCCGCCAGCTAATGTTGCGACCTCAAGGCCCTTGCCCACATCTCGGGCGAAGTCTCCCGGTGGCAGGTTGGTCGGGGTGCTCGTTGTTCGAGTGTCTTTTTTTATCGAGTTACGCGGCGCGGAGTACCCGGTGGCTACGGTCAAAAAAGCTCCCGCCACGAGACTCAGCAGAGTGATTTTTTTTTGGATATGCATTAAAAAAATCCGAGCCGTTTTGGGCTATAGCTAACAAGGACATTTTTAACTTGTTGATAGTGATCGAGCATCATTTTGTGGGTTTCGCGGCCAATTCCTGATTGCTTGTACCCTCCGAATGTGGCGTGAGCAGGGTAGGCATGATAGCAATTGGTCCAAACTCTACCAGCCTCGATGGCGCGACCCATCCGGTAGGCGGTATTCATATCCCGGGTCCACACTCCGGCACCGAGTCCATATAGGGTGTCGTTTGCGATGTGAAGAGCTTCT
>JBEIGW010000202.1:0-5191 GCA_040381655.1 Deltaproteobacteria bacterium | reverse complement strand
GCCATCACGGCGTTGGCATCGGCACCGGACGTGAGTTCAATCGCGATCCGCAGACCGTTCTCTGCGTTCGTTTCGTCGTTCACGGATTCCAGTTGAGGAAGCTTGCGAGCGGCGATCAGTTCGCCAATCTCTGCCATCAACGGGCCAGTGGTCGCACCATATGGGATCGTGTACACGATGATGCGGCTGGTGTCCTGCTTTTTCCCCTGCTGGTCGAATCGCCATTCGCCGCGAATCTTGATGGAACCTTTGCCAAGATACAACGCGGGGGAACCTTAAAAATCCGCAACGTCAATGGCTCCATCGTTTCCGCTGACAGTTTTGACGGCGGTGAGTCGCCGTCTCTCAGATACACAGTAAAGTCCGGCGTCGCGTCAGCGTTGGATTATTCCACCCTTGCGATGCTGTCTGCGTATTATCAACTTGACGAAATCTACTCGACCGTTGAATCAGTGATTGGATTGACGCCGGATTTACTTCAAGCCAATCTCGCGGGCGGTAAGCACACAGTGCTGTTTGAACCTGAAATCAAAATGACCGGCACCGGTAGCGAGATATCCGCCGGCATAAAACTCAACGCGGCTTTTAGCCCCAAAGATAAGAAGTTTCTTCTTTTTCAAAGATCACCTGTTGAAAAAGTACCGCTGGCGGCAAACTTTCAAGTTTTGACACATGAATTTGGCCATTTTTTGTTTGATTATAGCTTTTTTGGCGGCAATCCCAAGGACGACGACCGCTGGTCGGACGAGTGGGCACTCAATGGAATGAACGAGGGATTTTCCGACTTCATAAGTTGGGCATTCACAAACAGTACCGACATACTTCGATCGTCGATCGATATCGCTGAAATTGCCGATCAGCGCGATTTTGCTAAGTCTTCTTTTACCTTCGAGAATTTAAACGCCGAAGAGCCTACAGCCTGCACGGGTGACTTTTATTGTATTGGAACTTTATTTGCCAGATCTCTCTATCAAAGTTGGAATCAACTAAAGTCAACTGTGTCAAAAAAAGACATGGCCAAAGGTGTGATCGAGACATTAAAGAAGTGCAAGTCCGTCATGGATGCCATGGATACCTCCATCATGCCTGCGCAAAAAGATGGAGTGGACCTCAAACACCCCCAACTCTACGAATATAACGGAAAGGTTGTTGGTGGCTTTCTGCGGGCATTTGTTAATTCAGCCCCTGCTGCTTGGAAGACAGAACTTTGCTTAGCCTTCAAAAGTAATTTCGGCACGTCAGGTTTCCCGGCGGCAGCAAGGAATGGTTCCTGTGATATTTAAACAGTGACGCACCAATTTTTTTCTTCAAGGAACACGGCGATCATGCACATTATAAAAATAACTCTAATCATTTGTATTGCCCTTGCGTCACATTCCACGACGTCGTTCGCACAGAAAGGCAAGAGGGCCGTGAAGCCCACTGATCCTGCGCAACCGACGCCAGAGCCTCAACGCGAACTGATCGATGAGGTAACAGTCATCAAGACTTCATCGACAAGAGATTGGCGCTATGCTGGCGGTCTATCGTCTATGTGGTCGGTACGGCAAGACTATGGCGCTAGAAACTTCAAGCGGTTTGAACCCGAGTTGATTGGGTTTTATTACTCGCAACTATCTACGTCCCGGCTATGGCTTCGTCACGGAGCACGATTCGGGTACAGCAGTGACCAGCCCCAAATGCCTCAGTCCGCGCGCCTCGAAGAGACTGACTATAAAATTGCGATCGAGGAGTCTTTACTGGTAAACGGGCTGGTCATCCCATCACTCAGTTTTGGCCTGGGTTACGATTGGCGAGAAGTCAAGCCGGTCAAGGCTAACCCAGTCATGTCAGCCGACAAACGGCTTAAGAGTCAGGATCAGTTTGCATGGTATTATGCGCAAGTGGGACTCGGCGTCCCTGCGATGGCTGGCGAGTACTTGCTCGAGCCTGCTTTAAGATGGCAGCATTTGCCGATTGATCGACGTACCAATTGGGCGTTTGGGTTCGAATTGACCAAGGCGTGGTAAGTCTCGACGAGGACCTGCCATGTTTATAAGACCCGCCTCTATTGTAAAATTACCGTAATGATTGCCGTCACCCTTGTGGTCATGGGTGACACAGCGCCCAGAAACTGTTAGTGTCGACCATCAGCGGATAATTTTAGAGGTGTCCATGACTAGCTATTACGTTTTGTGCTTGGTGGTTTTTGCGGCGGCGTATGTCATTAACATGACTTATATTTCAGTGTTTTACCACCGCGCCTTCACACACGATTCAATTAGAATCAATCCACGGATTCGTCCGTTCATCATTAAATCAAGCAACTGGGTCACTGGCATCGACTTAAAGGCCTGGGCTTGTATGCACCGAATGCATCACACCTATTCTGACACCATGAAAGACCCCCATAGCCCTAAGCGCTGGGGAATTTTTGGAACGGCTTTGGGCCAGCTTTTATCCTACAACCAGACTCTACGTGGCCTTCTAAAGAATAAGCCAGACTACGTGGCCGTGGTAAAGGATCTGGACTTCCCCGTGAGTGAGCTTAATCGTAAGGGTCTATGGCTGGCCCCCTACTTGACGCATGCACTTATTTGGCTTGTTTGCGGACTTATTTTTAATGCTTGGCTTCTAGGAGCGGCCTACTTCTTCGGGATGATGAGTCACCCAGTCCAGGGCTGGCTAGTGAACTCTTTCGGCCACGCCGTAGGATATCGCAATTTCGATTGTGACGACGATTCTCGGAATAATACGCTCGTTGCATGGACCTGCTTTGGCGAAGGATATCAGAACAACCACCACCGATTCCCCCGCTCCGCCAAATTCTCCATGAAATGGTTTGAATTTGATTTAGGTTTTCTTGTAACAAGGATACTGGCGGCTGTTGGAGCTGTTGAAATATTGAACGTGGCAAAACTAGGGCAGAAGACCGATGAGTCTTTAATTGATGCCGAAGCCTCTGCGGCGACATTGACCTAAAAACGTAGATCATCAGTTTTCAATCTAGCGCACGACTTCTGACAAATGAAAACCCCCGGTTAACTAGTACCGGGGGTTTTCATTTTTGACAGCAGCTAAAAAAATTGAAGCGCCGAGGTCTCGACCCCAACGCCCCCAAACACACGAAAGGAGATTTATCCGAGATTGCTAAAAATCAGACGAGAATTGCGCCCGAATCTTTGGCAAATCGAACTTTTTTTCCACCCTCAATCTTAAAACCAACGCGAGTCGGTTTCTTTGATTTTGGGTCGATTAACATAACGTTACTGATGTGCATACTCATGGGCTTATCCACAATCCCACCGTCCTGGTTAGACATGGAGGGCTTTGTGTGGCGCTTCTTAATATTCACACCTTCGACAATGACTCTGTCATATTTTCGGATCACGCGAAGAACCTTACCAGATTTTCCACGATCATCGCCCGTGACAACGCGCACTTCATCACCTTTTTTGATCCGACATTTTACGTCACACTTTTCTGAGGTATGCATACGGCCTCTCACTATCTTTCCAAGTCGTTAAATTAGGACTTTAATTCAGCATTTTTAAAAAACAGAGCTCCGGTTAATACCGACTTAAGGGTGCGGACGTCAACAGTTTTTTACCCCTTAAACACTTGGAAGATCGGCGGTCTCCAGGTTCGTGCGACGACTAACCACACCATCCAACCCACTAATAATAATAAACAATATCAACAACTTGATGACCTGTGACCTGAGCGCATCGATAAGGGTATCCATCCCATTCAAAATCTCCTAAACTGTTGACTTACTTCGCTAATTGGGAAAAACCATGGCCATGACACCCGATAAAACCAACCGTAGCGCTCTAAAAATCTTGAGCAGCAGCCTTCAGCTACTTCTTCTTTGTTTTTTCAGCGTGACCCTGGCTTCAACCATCATTTCGGGTCAAACAAACGTCATAAACCAACTGGAGCAAAATGCTGACCCTAGCAAGGACTCTCAAGGCCAGGTTGTAAGACACATCAACCCAACCGACGTGATCCATTGGACCCTGGCGGGGCATGGTTACGACCAAACCACGGGAAAACTGAACGTAACGCTCGCTTTGGCTACTGAGCGGCAGTTTACAATTTACGTGGATAAACTGACGTTTGCTCCATCGGAGGGCTGGCAAGTGGACTCCATGACCACTCCAAAATCATCGCGTCAGTACGATCCGATCTCGCGCAAGGACGTTGATGTCTATACTGGTGGTGCATTCGAACTAGTGTTAAAAAAAACTGGGTCACCGAGTAGCGCCGAAGTTGAATTGACTTATGTCGGATGCACGACGGTGATCTGCCTTTTCCCTCACTCCGAACGCCTGACAATTCCATGGACTGCGCCAGTCAATGGTCCGCAGCCTGGGTCGGAAAAACAAATCTTGGAAGACAATTCAGCGACAGCCAGTGAGGCTGAAACAGCTGCCCCTGACAAAAACGCCGGAACTGTAGAAGAGAAATTTGCCGAACAGGTAAAAGCTGGCCAGATGTCTTTCCTCACCCTTTTACTCATTGCTTTTGTGGGAGGCCTGCTGACCAACCTAACTCCCTGCGTCGCGCCGATGATACCGATTACCATTAGACTACTGGCTAATCAAACCGTTCAGCCTTTTGCGAGTGCTGCTCTATATGCTGGTGGCATCGTCACAACATACACCTCTCTAGGCGTTATTGCTGCTCTTAGCGGCGCCCTTTTTGGTAACCTGATTGCTCACCCAGCAGTGTCTATAACGTTTGGCGCCGTCATGTTTCTTCTGGGCATAAATATGCTTGGTTATGGTGACCTCAGTAAACTTCAGCAGATTGGCGGACGTATAGGCAGCTCCAAGGGAGGACTTCTTAACTCATTTCTTATGGGTGCGGGAGCTGGACTCGTTGCCTCGCCATGCACAGGCCCCATACTTGCCGCGCTTTTGACCTACACCGCAGGCCGTGGGGATACTGCGGAAGCTATTGGGCTACTCGGCATCTACAGTGTCGGTTTTGCGCTACCGTACGTATTTCTTGGCGCAAGTGCAGCGAAAATCAGTAAAGTACGGGTGAGTTTCCAAGTTCAGATCATTACGAAGCTCATATTCGCTTCGGTCATGTTTGCTTTGTCGCTCTACTTCCTCCGTATTCCGCTTTACGGCCTGTTCACTCAACTAAAGCCTCTCTACTCGATGATCGGCTGGGTTGGGGTCAGTCTCGGTGTTGTTTTGAG
>JBEIGW010000201.1:0-5254 GCA_040381655.1 Deltaproteobacteria bacterium | reverse complement strand
TGTGATTAATTACCGTAAGGGTGATTTGAAATCGCAAACTAGGATGAGTGTTTTGAAGGATTTGGCTAGAATTGTATTAGAGGCTGAGCGTGGACGCTTTCCATCGTTGGGTACTGCTGACGAGCGACTTGTCGGCTATGAGCAGTTGATTTTTGTTGCTAACTTACTTGCGCCAAAAAATCTTCTACTTGATGAGATCGCCCGTATTGATTCGCGTCGCAATCTGATATCCGAATTGTCAGCTCTTTTCTGGATTCCGAAGTCGTTACTGACATTTCAGCTTCAGCAGACAATTCGGCAGTCGACTACAGCGACCGTCGGTACCATAGCCACTCGCTCAGTTGAGATGGCTGGCTAAAGCACATTCATTCTTGTTACTATTCCTCCGAAATATAGGCGCGCCGCTCTTGTGACGGCGCGTTTTTTTTCTTAATATGTATCCGGGATTAAAAAGATCATCACCCGCGGAGAGCTTAAATATGCAAAAATATTCAGTCGCCTGCTTTATAATGACTTGCTTCATGACATTGACGTTAACGTCATGTGTGACTTCTGGTCGAGAATTCAACTCCAAATTAGATTGGATTCAAAAAGGTAAGACCAATCAACAGCAGGTAAAGCTAGTTCTAGGTGATCCGCAGTTTGTAGGCTCCAGCGATGGCACTCCGGCTTGGACATATGGATTTTACAAGTACCGTCTCTTCAGCCCTAGTTATACAAAAGAGGTCAAGTTTTACTGGAATACAGATCAGTCGGTTGAATCCTGGTCGTTTAATAGCAGCTTTCCGACCGACATCTCGGGCGTTACAGCCCCCCCGGCTAAGCCCGCGAGTGCGGTAACCCGCTAAGCTGGGTTCATCTAGGTGTGCAAGTGGGTTTTTCTCTTGTACTGTCGTAAAATAAAGGGATGACTCTGCAAGGGACCTCCCTTACATGAGAGATTTAATCCGGGGTGCCGTAATGCCTGTGCGCCATTTAGGGCGGTTAAAAATTTTTGGCCTCACAATGGCTTTAGTAACCACTGCTTGTAAGCCAGAGGTGGAGCCAACAAGTCATCGAAAGTTATCTTCGAAGCCGGCTGATCCGATGAATGGTTTTTACGCATCATCACAAACCGAGGTCAGGACAAAAAATAATTTTTACTACTCAATTTTTAAGAAAGACTATGAGAGAAAATTTACGTCATTGCCTTCGTCTGGGCAAGTCGTTCCAGAGAAGATTCCCTACACCGGCGGCTGGTATCCTCAATCTAAAGGTGGGACAAATGTTCGGATGCGAGGTAATAGCCCCCTTGAGAAATACGATGCCGTATTTAATGCGTCGTCCACAGCCAAGGCCGTTGACTGGGAACGCAAGAATCACACGGTAGCGAGTGGAGACAGCTCGGCTGCGTGGGCAGGGCATTGTAATGGATTTTCGGCAGCCTCGACTCGTCATGGTGAACCTCAGAAGCAGGTGACGCGAGGAAGCACGATTTTTTACCCTGAAGATATCAAAGCTTTGCTTGCTGAAATTCATATGAGTGCAAAGTTCTACTTTTTGGGCGGTAATCGCTGCGGTCTCATTGAAAGCGGAGCTTTAACTCCGCCTCAGAATCGCCAGGATCGCACGACGATGGGTCTTTGCGATGATGTGAATCCCGGAACGTTTCATATTGCTATCGCAAACTGGATAGGTATCCAAAAACATCCCATCATTGCGGATGTGCATGGTAAGGAGCAGGTTTGGAATTATCCACAGTGGAAATATAAAATAGATAGTCGTGAGGTCGATGTAGCTGAAGCGAACCGAATTATCATGGGTCCTAACTCTGAAACGGCTTACAGCTTCAATAGTGCAGCCAAATCCTTTAGAAGCGTTTCAATGACATTGACTCGGTCCGAAGCTAGCTTGACAGAGCAAATGACGAGTCAAGTTGACGTGTCCAAGCGTTACAAAGATGCCGTTTACTACTATATACTCGAACTTGATGATGCTGGTGAGATTATCGGCGGTGAGTGGTACGGAACAAGCCAGCGGGAGCACCCTGATTTCATTTGGGTTGCGCTCGAGCCAGCAGAGGGCGACGGATCTCCTTATGGAGCAAATCCAAATATTAATCCAAAAGAAGTTTTAAAGCTGTGGGCCGAATCGATCGGTGCCGATCCAGCAAATCCACCCCTAGGGATCATGGAGCCCAGTGTAGCCAAGGGTTGGGGGCGTTATCCGAAGTTTGATGTCGTCATAAACGAGATGCAATCTGGCGTTTCTTTCGCTCTTGATGATGTGACGACCATCTCTCTCAAGCCCAAAGAGGGCTTAGCGGGTGCGGTACCTGTCCTTCAGATCGATGGCAACAAAGTGGCTATCGAGCCCATTACGACCAAAGCTAGGGTGACAGGCCTATCTGCTGGCGTTCATGTTATGTTGATAAAGTGGGAAGCTGGGGGTCGAGTTATCGATGAGCAGCGCGCAAGATTCCACGTCGTGCGTTGATTTGCAAGATTCAGAATAAGAATCGCAGCCCCACCATCGCGGAAGCGAAAGAATAAAAAAATGGATTGATTGTAGAGGCCGCAGACACTTCCACGTGGAATTGAAAGGGGGCCTCAGGGATTTGAAAAAGAAGGCCTGCGGGCATTCGGATGCCAAAGCCGGACGTGTCGGTCTCCCGGTTTTTATAGTCGCGGTTAAAAATAAAGCCACCAAAGCCCAAATAGGGTGTAACACTCGGAGCGTCTTTAATTGCTCCAGCAAAAGCAAAATTATAATCTCCGCCCAAAACCATGCTTGGACCAATGAAGGCTTGAACAAACGCTTTATCGCTTGTTCTGTAGAATACAGTTATTCCGGCGGGCTCACCGATGGCAAGCCCCACGCCGCGATTAGCATAGGAAAACGCGGAAGCATACGCGGGAAAAATTAAAAAACCGATTATGAAAAATGCCAGAGACTTCATGGTAGTTTGATCTCTTTTAGAGATTGCTCATTGATAGCGATTTTTTTCTTGCTTCGTAGATCGTGAATAAGATCTTCCTGGATCTTTTGTCTGTGCTTTCGCCGAACATCGTCTTTAACAGCGTCAAAGGCCACGTTGTCGCTGCCACGTGTCTCTAGGACTTTGATGACATGCCAGCCGAAATTGGTTTTGACAGGAGACGTTGTGATTGAGCCTGGTTTGGTCGCAAATGCGGCTCGTTCAAACTCGGGGACCATCCGGCCTGGTCCAAAAAAACCTAAATCGACGCTTTTATCTTTCGAGTATTTTTTTGCAATTTTTTCAAAATCAGCTGGAGATTTTTGCACTTCGGACAAGGCTTTCATAGCGTTTTCTTCGTCCTCGCAGAGGATATGCATGGCATGGACTTCGCGTTTTGAGAAGAGTTTTTTGTTATTACTAAACCAGTTTTTCACATCTTTATCGGACGTTTTTTTAGCAATCATTGCATCCATGTATTCACCAGCCAGTAGCTGATTCGTCACATCAGAAAGCCGGGCTTGGAATTCCGGCTTTTTATCAAAGCCCTCAGCGCGCGCCTTTTGAGCTACAAGAAAACTATTGACCATATGATCCACGAAACGCTTGCGAAGTTCGGGGTTGGCCAGAACCATTTCTCCTTGGGGGCCTAGGGCCTTCAATGCGGATGTGGCCGATTCGACCGAGATTGCAACGTCATCGATGGTCGCTAAATCCTTAGCCATCGTCGTTTGGTTAAAACAAGTTAGGTTCGCCAAAGCGGACATTAGTGAATAAAATATAATTATAGATACACGCATAAGTCACCTCTGTTCGGCTTTAAACGTTGTTGTAAGGTATGTCGTAAGGTTTTTAAATTCGCTGTCGACTTCCGCGTCCGTTAAAGTCTTTTCCGCTGACTGAAAACTAAAAGACCACGCCACGCTCTTCTTTCCAGCTGGGATGTTGCTTCCTTGATAAACATCAAAAATATGCCAAGACCTTAAATGGCGCTTTTGATTGAACTTACCAATGGCGGCCGACATCTCGTCGTGTGTTAGGCCAACATCAACCAGCATGGCGAGGTCTCTGGTGCTTGGTGGAAATTTAAAACTTTCTGAGGTTGGCTTTGAACGCTTGCTGCTGGCGTCAAGCACGGCTTCCAGATCCAGCTCAAAGCAAATCGGTGCGTCGGCTGGCTCAAGTTCGTAGGCCATGGCAACCTCGGGGTGAATCTCGCCGAGCCAACCAAGGGTTTGACCCTTTGCCACGAGATATGCGGACGATCCTGGGTGAAGGAATGGCAGCTCCTCATCGTGAATTCGGTACACTTGAACATCAGTTAAGCCAAAGCCTCTCAAAAAGCTCAGAATAATCCCTTTGACCGCAAAGAAACTTGCCCGTGATTCAGCGTGATTCCATGCTTTGTCTAGCCATGGTTGATCAATAATGCCTGAGGCCCAGTGGCGCTCAGTTGGACGATTTTTCTCTTCTCGCGCCCGGAGGCTTAGGTGCCGGCCCTTACGATCAAGGTTCTTAAAGAAGCTAAATTGGCCTCTAGGGAGGGGGCGTTTATTAAAGTCAAAATAGCCACGTCCCATTTCAAACAGGCGAGATCCTTTGATGCCGTGACGGCGATTCTTTTGAAGTGCTTTGATGAGCGCACAAGTTAGTGTTGTGTGCATCCACTTCGCGTCATCAGCAATCGGGTTTACGAGTTTAATTGTAGGCGATAATGGGTGTTCGTTGGGTAGTCGCAGTTTCTTCGCATCATCATCTGACCAGAAAGGAAAACTGATGGTCTCACGTAGACCCCGGGATGCCAACGCGCTGCGACAAACCTCCGTAAAGTCGACGAGTGCGTCCTCAGGAGTGGTATCAAGTGACATTTTTGGAAGTTGACATGGGATTTTGTCGTAGCCGACCAAGCGTGCAATCTCCTCGATGAGGTCACACTCACGCTCGATATCGACACGCCATGATGGTATCTCAAACACTATGCGGTCTTGGGCTTGGTCGACGAGCCTGAAGTGAAGGCCTTCAAAGATCTTTTTGATTTGATCAGTTGTGAGAGTTGGCAACGCTAAAAAGTTTTTGGCCTCACTGATTCGCAACGCGATTAGTTTCTGCTGCGGCTTGATTGGGTAGCTGTCCACGATGTCGCCGGCAACCTCAGGCGTCGGGAGTTTTGCGCCTGTGCTGTTTAACTCTTCAACGCAGCGCTGTAATAGTTCTGCAAAACGTTTTGCAACTTTGTCAGCATTCGTTATATCCACGCCTCGTTCAAATCGATGGGAGGCCTCTGAGTGTAACCCTAGC
>JBEIGW010000200.1:0-5290 GCA_040381655.1 Deltaproteobacteria bacterium | reverse complement strand
AAATGATGCGAATCCGTGATGTTTGGCATGGTTTCTACATTTGTGAAGCCGAGAGATCGCAGAACGTCGCCAATAAGCTGTCTGAGCGACGCAGATTGCTCCACGGCCACGATGCGCAGGCTTTTATCTTTGAATTTTGCCTCAAATGTCATGCCTAAATCTCTATTGTGATGGTGAGATCTGAGGTTTTTTGCAAATCCACCATCATGGCTATCGACCACCTCTTTAGATTCTTAAGTCCCGCGGACGCAGGCTTCGGCAAGTCGCCAAGATCGCACTAAAAATTTTTTTTGGCGCCAGAAATGCTTTTGATAATCATTGAGCTGATATGAACTGCCACGAGAGAGGTCGAGTAATAGGGTCCTTTTGAATACACGTAAGAACCCATATTTATTGGTTATATTTACCAATTTAGCGAATTCTCTAAAGGTTTTGGGTAGATGGTCGAAGACCCTGATGGACGGTCACCGAATGTGATCAAACTTAATTCTGATTTAGAGGAAAACTTTATGTTGGCGAGGCTATCAACTCTATTAGGTATAAGTTTTGTTTACCTTGCTGCGTCTTGTAGTTCGGAGGCGGAATTCGGAAGCAGTGGAGCAAAATCCTACGATCAGGTAGCCAGCCGAGTTTTCAGCTTTAAGTCCTCAAAGATTATTCCCAAAACCATGTCCCTTCTCGATGGCGGTCGCTACACGTCGCTGGACATAAGACAAGCTGAAAGAGCGCCATCGCAAGTTATTCAGCGTCAGATTAAACGCCAATCGTTTATCGATAATTTTTTACAAGGGCATGCTGCAAGATATACTGAAGAAGAGTTTCAGCTAAGTGAAGCGGGGATGCTCGACTTTCTTGTTGTGGTGGACAACTCGCGCTCTATGAGTGATGAGCGCGACATGGTAGGTCGAGGTTTGGCTCCTTTAATATCATCATTTAGCGACACGAACTGGCAGATCGCTGTTGTATCGATGTCCAATCCATGCATTGACTCAACAAACCTCATAAAGAAAACGGATGCCAATGCAAGTAGCAAGTTTGCGGATGCAGTGCGGAAGTCAGTTGATTGGCAAGCCACGGAGCAGGGCTTTCCGATGGCCATTAAAGCGCTCCGCGGGCAGTGCAACAGTTCAACGCGTCCGTGGCTGAGAGACGGGTCGTCCGTCGGCGTTCTTTTTGTCAGTGATGAAGATAACTGCGGCTCAGATTCGGGTGAGCTGGAGCGTTGCGCAAATGTAGAGGGAAAAAATCCTGCGGAGATGGTTCGGGCTCTTCGTGCGATCCGTCCCGCCGATCAAGGCAGACTCTATGCCATTGTGGATAAAGATGGGTCTTGCCGTGATGCTGGTGGTATTGGGCATATGTACCTAGATGCATTGGCGCAAACTAGTGGCACAGCCGGTTCAATCTGTAATGACTATTCGGCTGTTGGCGGATACGGCCCTTATCTTAGAAGCGTTTCTACGGATGTTAGCCGCATTATTAAGCGTCAATTTTGGCTAACCGCGTCACCAGATATGGGCCAATTTAATGTCTTTGTAGATGGTAAGGCAGTCGCGGGCGGTGTTATAAGCGTTAACGGCAAAGTTGTGACGATCGATCCAACCGCCTTCAGTGATGGTCAAAAGATAAAATTTGGGTACACGCATGACGCAATCCCCATGTTCTCCGATGTAGTTCTCAAAGCGTCACCAGCACTAGAGACCTTAAAGGTCGTTATGAATGGCGCGACGCTCATCCTAGGTTCTGACTACCAGTTTGACGCGTCATCGCGGCGTGTGACGTTTAGGGTGATGCCTCCTGAAGATGCAAGGATTCAGATCACATATCTTGAAAATAGGATTCTTCAAACAAAGTTTCCCGTTAACCTTTCAGGGGCTCGCAATGAAACTCTTCAAGTTACTGTCAATAACGCTGTGAAAAATAGAGATGAGTTTAGTTATGACGAGACAGGAGTCGAATTTGTGGTAGCTCCTGTCGATGGCGCGGTAGTCAGTATTTCATGGCGCACTGAGGAGCACAAAATAAGAGATTATAGTGCGCGACTGAATGATCCTCGTCGGCCAGTCTCCTGGCAAGTTATGGACAAAGCGTCTGGTAGCGCAGTGTCCGCCGAGTGGGATGGTGTAAACCTGAAATTTGCTTCCGCTGACGTTATTGAAGGGCGTACGGTGGTGTTCACAGTCGACTTTGGTGAAAAGTCTCAAACAAGGTCGATTACGCTTCCAAGTGAACGTATTGACGACGTCGTCAAAGTATTGGCTGACGGGCGCGAGGGAGTATGCTGGGCAGCGCCGCCACCGACTGAAGGAGATCAAAACGGTGCTGCGAATATCGATAAAATCTTAGAGGAAAAAGACGCGAAGAACTGGAAGTCACGATACAAGGGTCGTAGCGTATACATAAAATGTGAGCAGGGTGTCGATTATGCCGAGTTAAAAATAGACTACCTAGAGGAAGTTGAAAGAACGGGATCCTTTGCGGTGAAACTTGCAGCAGATGCTAACCCTGAAGATCCGTTGATGGGATGGAAAGTATATGTTGATGGAGTTCGAACCCAAGACTTTCGGCGAGAAGGATCCGTTATTGTCCTAGATGCCACGTCCCTAGCCCCTGAGACCAGAGTCGATGTCGAGGTCATCACGTACCAGATGGTCGGAAAATAATCCGTAATTTCAGATTATTGTGGCGCCTGAATCATCTGATTCGGGCTCCACACTTTTGCTGCGTACTCGCAAAAAAACGTGGTATACCTGTGGCTTGATTTTGACCGGAGCAAGCTCATGGGAATTAGAAGATCCTGGATCTTTAACACTTTCAAAATTTTGGTAGTTGCTGCCCTTCTTGCTTGGATGCTGGCCACCGGAAAGTTGTCGCTTTCTGAGATGTCTGTCATTTTGGACCGGCCAGATGCCATGCTTGCTGGTTTTGCCGTCTGGTTTTTTGGCCCTGTTCTTCTCGGTAGCTGGCGCTGGTGGCTACTGCTGCGGGGGGCAGATCTCGATTGCTCATATTTCAGGGCTCTCAAGTTACAACTCATTGGATTCTTTTTTAATACGGCTATGCCGGGTGCCGTTGGTGGCGATATTGTCAAAGCGATTTATATCGTACGCGATCAGCCAACACGCATGAGAAAAACACCTGCGATGCTGACGGTCCTTCTTGATAGAATTGTTGGACTTATTGGTCTCTTCGTCATGGGTGTTATTGCAGCGGCGAGCTCTCATGAAAAACTCGTGTCAAACCCGGTTACAGGACAACTGTTGATGGGACTTGCGATTGTCGTGGTTCTAAGTCTTATATTTCTCGGGGTTGTATTTATGCCCCACTCTGACGGACGAGACCCATTTGAGAGGCTTTTCTCACTTAGGATGCCAGGGTTTAAACTGCTGAAAGGTATTTATGATGCGTTACGCGCCTATAGGCATAGACCACTAACGATTTTCGCTACGATTGCCATCTCAGTTGTCATCCAACTCATATTTTTAGTCTACATGGGATTTATTGGCCGCATACTTTATGGTCCTCAGAACTTTGATACCGCATTGTTAGCGCCAATATTCCCTTTTGGCACACTAGCGACGGCTATTCCATTAGCGCCCGGTGGACTGGGAGTCGGTCATGCAGCTTTTGATAAGCTATTTCATTTGGTTGGGTTACCCGGCGGCGCCAATGTTTTCAACATATACGTTTTGAGTCAGTTAGTTTTGAACTTACTGGGATTCATCCCATACCTATCAGTGAAATCAAAAATCAGCCAAAATCAAATATCTATCGAGTCAAACGAAGCTCTTGGGTAACGCAAAACGCGTTCGGGGCAAATATGAGGCAAAAATGCCGATATTAGAAACTCAGGGCACAAAAATTTACTACGAGACGCACGGCGCGGGCGGACATTGGGTAACGCTGATTAATGGCCATACGAGATCCAGCTCTGACTTCAGAATGATGTCGCGTATTTTGGTTGAAACCGGACTTTTCAGCGTCCTTCTACTTGATAACCGAGGCGCAGGCCGATCTGAATCAGATGGGCCTTTTTCGCTATTTGATATGTGTCACGACGTTCATCGACTTTGGGACCATTTGGGCATTGCTACATCATCTGTTCTGGGTATTTCGATGGGTGGGTTCATAGCTCAAGGTTTGGCAATCTTACTGCCAGATAGGGTTAAAAAATTAATTCTGGTGTCTACCTCGTCAGAGGAGGGTTTTATTCGTCCGACGGGCGGTGCATGGGCAACGGAAGGAAATTTGATTGAGGAGAAAATGCGCGCGTATTTTGCCCCTGGATTTGTGGAGCGAAACCCACTGCTATTTTCGACTATGATAAACCAGATTCGGCAAGCGATTGAGTCAGGAAAATTTAAAAAAAATTCAGATTTGCAAAGACAAGCGATGCGCGGCGCAAGTTGGACTGAGCGGCTTCATGAGATCAGATGCCCAACGTTGATTGTTCATGGTGAGATGGATCAAGTTGTAGAATTAAAAGGGGCAGAGCTACTGATTCAAAAAATCCCAGGATCTAGAAAACATCTGCTACCCAATGCCGGGCATCTGCTTTTAGCGGAAGCTCCAAAGGAGCTTTATAGAGTGGCAGTTGAATTCTTCAGCGATTCCTAGATTGTTCCCGTGACCAGACGGACCTCATTTTCTGTTACTCCGAGTTCTTTGGCAATTTTCTCGGTGCTGAGCCCTTTAGAGAGCATTGCGCGGATATCGTGATATCGACGCGATTCCAGTTCATCAACAACATCCTCCCAGTTCTCGGCAGCACGAAGTAACTTAGCGGCGTTCTCGGCACGGCCAACCACCCTAGCAAGAAGCTCGCGCTGGCTTTCAGCGTCTTTTGAGAGTTTTAATAGAAAATGCTGCTTGTTGGTCAGCTCTTGGAAGGGAGCATCGAGCTTATTGGAAATATTCACAACAATTGCGTTAGCTTCGTGCTCGATTTGTTGCACTCCTCGCTTCACTTCCTGTTCGGCCTCTGTGGCGAGAACCTGTATTTGATCTTTGATAGATCGGGCGTGACTTTGGGCATCAGCCAGCTCAGCGCGAACGCTGTTTCGCAAATCAGCAAGTAAAGCGCGCTCCTCGGTTAGCTCCCGAACTAGATTGTGGCTGACAGCCTGCCGCCTCTGCAAACTCAAAAAAGCGACTACCAAAATGATATCCGCTATCGCTAGAATCGCCAGAACTATGCCAATCATAATATTACCCCTCTTGAAGGTAGCTTTTTAAAACCAGCTCGTCCGTCTCGTCTATGCTCACAGTTTGCACTGTGACGATTTTCTTT
>JBEIGW010000199.1:0-5321 GCA_040381655.1 Deltaproteobacteria bacterium | reverse complement strand
CCGAAACGTCCTCGAATAATCAGAGAGATGATTGAGGAGCTAACATGCTCAAGCGGGAAGAATTGCTATCTAAAATATTACAACCCTTCAACTCCCGACAACGTCGCTCGGGCTCGTCCTTGCCGTCCGTACTTGTTGGCGTCGGGATCATGGGTATTGTGGCTGCTGGAATGGGTCAAGTTTACAAAACATCATTTAGGGCACAAAAGCGCGTCGAAAATAACCAAGAGCGTACTCGCATTGCCGATTCTCTTGTACAGAGAGTGGACTGCAGGAAAACATTTGCAGGCGTGACTCCTGGTACTTGCCCAGGCGGTGTCAACGGAACCATCGCTTTAAAAGATGCCTCCAACAATACATTTGTAAATGGTTCAGGTAATGCCTCAAAAATTGGTGACTGGGCAATCAAGGCAAGCTGCAATAGCTCCGCAGGCGAGGTCTCAATAAACATCGCAGCATCAAAATCAAATATCCCTCTAAGCACAGCAAGTGGATCTTCCTTGTTTCTAAAAGATCCTCTGAACGAGCAGCTGCTTGATTGGTCACACAGTAAGTCATCCTTATTCCTTTCAGGAACTGGCCTTTGTCGGAGCCACTTTAGTGCCGGTTCTGGCCTATGTGACGCATCAACCGAGGGTAATACGCGCTACAATTCCGTCACAAAGCAACTTGAATTCTGTAACGGGACAGCTTGGGTGAGACCAGGAGGCAAACCTGATTTCATAATCGCTGCTCAGTATCACCAACCAGGACAAGGGAAAACTGCCTGTGGAACGTACACCCCCACGTCGACAGCCACTGGCATTCACGCGACGACATGCAAACGAAATTTTAACAAACTATTAAGTAACACCGGCGGCCATGGCAGCATAAATGCCAGCGGAAATTTGGTATTGCAGCCTGGAACATATCACTGCCACCTGACTGGGGTTGGGTACCAAAGTGAAACCATACGCACAAGGCTGCTCGAGACAAGTGGATCTGGCTTGGTATTCTATGGTGATCAGCAGCATTCCGAGGACACACAATACACTTCAGTATCATCATCCCTGATTGCCTCCTTTACGTTGACGACAGTCGGGACATTTGAAATGTGGCACTGGGTGCGTAATCAAGGCTTTCATGACGCAGGCTGGGACATTGAAGCCTGGCCGGGCTACCAAGCGATTATGAGCTGTATGCGTTGGGATTAGGCGCCCACCCCCATTTAGGCCGCCCCAGAGCTGTACTCATAATTGACACTTATGGCTAGAAGCTGCCAATGTCCCTGACACTTGGACAGCCGGACTCGCCCTCCATGATTGTAACCGTCTGATTTTAATGAATAATTATTAACCATCAAAGATCCTAATGGCTGGCACACCCCTTGCAACTCTAGGGGTATAAGACATTTTTTTGGAGGACTGATCATGAAAACCGTAAACCGTATATCTTTGGTGCTGCTCATAGCAGCATCCTTCAGTCAGGCGGCCTATGCTCGCCGGGCTGATCGAGAAGGACTGAATTTTGGTTCATCTGTTCGAATCATGGATAGCGATGATCGCGGACAGCAAAGCACCCTAAACGACAAAAACACAAGAACAAAAAGCGCGGGTCAGGCATTTAGCCCCTATCTTGGCTATTCGTTCGAGGCTCTAAACCTCGGCATTATGCTGAATGTTGAAAATAAATATGAGGAATTTAGCGAGAAATCAGCGTCTACAAATCAAGAGCTCAGCCGTGAGGCAAGCACGTCCAGTAAAGCAGCAAGCCTTTTTGCTAGGTTTAACTTCGGCAAAATCATGTACTTTCAGGCCGGTGCAGGCGTCTATAGCCAAGTGACTGACATCCGTACCGAGTTGCGAAATAACAGCGGCCTCGAGTTTCAAGGTACCACCAGCAATTACAAACTTGAAGGCATGGGCCCTGGATACCATGTAGGTGTAGGCCTTGAATTGCCAGCATCCAATGGATTCTTTTTCACTGGCTCTTACATGGTCCACAACTATCAGTTGCGCGACACGACCCATAGCAGCTACGGTAGCCTGATCGGCAGCCAGCAAAAACGCGAGCTCGCATTCGGAATCGCGTACTATAACTAAACCCTGGCTTGCTCCGAAAGGCGCATGACTGGATTAGAGGAAACTAGGAATCCCGGTTTATATGATCAGATAGGCCACGCCTTCATTGCGAAGGCCGTGGCCGAATTCTATAAAAGAGCCTTCCAGGATGTGCTGATCGGGCACTTCTTCTTCAATTCAGACATCCATCACATCACTGAACAACAAATCCACTTCGTCTCAGCCATGTTAGGCGGTCCAACGAATTACAGCGGCAAGCCCCTCAAAGCGGCTCACAAGCCCTTTAAAATCAGACCTGTCCATTTTAACCGCCGCCAAGTCCTCATGCGGGAGGTTCTGGTAGACATGGGACTTGACCCCGCACTGAGGGACGCCTGGCTCTCGGTCGAGGAACAATTTCGCCACGTCATTGTAAACTCCTAGAAAAATCGTCCCAACGACCGTGAAACCCCCTGTAATCAATGGTCAATTATTAAAACTAATATATATTGACCATTTCCATAGAAATTAATATAAGACGCCGGCTGTGCTCATTTTAATCACCCATAGCTTGGATGGTTTTTAGAGATGACATTTTCAGCTTCTAACATCGCCAGCTTACTGATCGTTCTACTTGTCTCAACATGCAGAACACCGGAGCCTTCCTCGCAAAAAATCATTGGCGGCACTCCCGTCAATGCCCAAGATCCGCTGGCAAACCGCGTGGCGGTTCTGGTTGATGCAGACGAAAAAGTTGTGTGCTCGGTTGCACCGATAGCTCGTGACATCTTTATCACGGCAGCGCACTGCGTTTACGGCAAGGATATGACCGATTGGACCATTCGGACTGGTCTTTCAATTTATCAAGGTCGAGCTCGTCAACTAAGTGGAACAGATTCGAAAAATTGGGCTAAACCTGAGGTCTTAAAAGTTGAACGCGAAGTGATGGCACATCAAAACTACTCCCGAGGCCTTCTTGAAGTCCTTGAGCCAGAAGCAGCTCCAAATGATGTGGCCCTTGTCAAAACAACTGAACCGTCCGCTGGAACGATTCCTGTGCCTATTCTGATCAACACGTCTCGTTGGGGTGTGGAGTCAAATCTTCCGATTACCATTGCTGGCTACGGTAGAACTGATGGCAGCGACCCAGAGTCGTCTGGTGTACTACAAAAAGTTGATCTTAAAATCAGCAAAGTCAGTAAACCCGTCATGGAGTTCACAGCTGTAGATCCCACCGGAAAAATGGGATGCCTTGGTGACTCCGGAGGTCCTGCTTTTTTCACGGCTGGACGAAATGTTTGGCTAGTCGGAATCGTCTCACGTGGCGACCGTACCTGTAAGAAGGGCACAACCGTATTTACGGATTTGACTGAATTCTGGCCGTTTTTAGACGAGGCGCAGCAAGCTCTGAATTTCAGACTTATGCTGCCACAAAACTAATGGCAAGAAGACAGAACAAATGGTTCGTGACTCGTTAATCTAGTGCCGCTCATTTGCGGCATTTTTTGTCTTTAACTCGACGGGAGATTTACACAAGATGAAAGCACCAATGGCTCTAAAAACGTGGATGGGCGCTACTTGTTTGATGCTTGCTCTTTCGGCTTTTGGATGCGGAAAACGCCATGAACCCAGTTCGTCTAGTCTAAAAGAAGAGTGGAACGAGCCAAATGACCCATTAAACTTCCTACCGACTGACTTTGAGCGCAAATTCGCAGCGCTACCAACGGCGTCGACACTTGAGAAAGCACCCTGGTCGGACTCGTACTGGCCGTCATATTTAGGTGGTATTGCACTGCGCTGGAACACACCGTTTAACTACTATGAAGATAGCTTTAGATACCGAGCTCTACCCTTTCGTCGCATACGACGAATGGGACCTGCTCAACTTGCAAGCCTCTCACCCGCAGAAAAATTCGACCTCCTGAATGGTGACTACAACTACACGTTACTCAACTCGGAGCGCTCTCGAACAGGCCGTAACGCACCAACATGGGAAGGCCTCTGTCATGGTTGGGCCACGGCCGCTTTGACGCTTGAGGAACCGAGAGCAGTCTTGATGACCAACGCCGATGGGATTGAAATCCCGTTTGGAGCGGCTGATGTTAAGGCATTGATTGACCTTTACGTTGGCAACTTTAGCGACTCCCGAACGTACTTTGTTGCTGAACGCTGCAACATAGACCTATCTCGCAACCCATCTGCGGCCGTGTCCCCTGAATGTCGCGACACCAATGCGGGAACATTTCACTTGGTTCTTACAAATCAAATTGGAATTAAACGCGAGGGTTTCGTCGCTGATATAACAAGAGATCTACAGGTCTGGAATCACCCGGTTTATGGCTATGAAAGCCGAGTTATCTCAGAAGTTGATGCAGCAAGCCCCGGCGCGGCTCCCGGTACAGTTAAAGAGATCACCGTTGAAACAGTGATGCAGTTCATCAGCGAAGCTGGATCCCATTGGGAGTCGGGCATCACGAATACGCCCACCAGGACCTACAGCTACAGAATTGAACTTAACGCGGATGGTCAAATTATTGGCGGAGCCTGGCTCACCGATGATCGTCCTGACTTTATTTGGAAGCAAGATCCCCCAGAATTCAGGGACGTAGGCCCACTAAGATTTAGCAGCCTTAAGACCCTCTACGAAAACTCCATTCGCTCGACGACAGTGCTTGCAAACCCTATTGGACGGTAATAAAAACAAGGTCTAAGAAAAGATCCGTGCCCCGACACCCGGGGCACTAAACTTACCCACTCTTGTAGGCATTATTATATGGGCCGTTTAACAACTCATGTTCTTGATACAGCCTCCGGGGTTCCCGCTCAGGCGATGAAACTTGCCCTTTTCGAGATAAAGGACGGCAAACGAAGCCTTCTAAAAGAAACGGCGACGAATGCTGATGGACGCTGTGATGGGCCTCTTTTAGAAGGCACGGCCTTCACACCTGGCTCCTACGAATTAGTTTTTTCCACGGCCGATTACTTCCGTAGTCGAACTAAACTGACCGATCCTCCGTTCCTCGGCGAGATCCCCATAAGATTCTCCATCGCTGACAGCTCGGCTCACTACCATGTGCCACTACTTGTGTCTCCATGGTCCTATTCCACGTACCGGGGAAGCTGAGTCCATATGCAAGCCTACATTTTGGAATGGCTACAGATACTCCTGCGCTCACTGCACGTGATCACTGGGATTGCCTGGATTGGGGCTTCGTTTTATTTTGTTTGGCTTGATAATCACCTGCAAAAACCCGCATCAAAAGACCTCCAAGACAAAGGTGT
>JBEIGW010000198.1:0-5325 GCA_040381655.1 Deltaproteobacteria bacterium | reverse complement strand
TGAATGTATTGGAGACAGATTACGGATATAAGCGCTACCCATTCAAGCATTACGAATCTATTTTTACTCGATTTTATCAAGGCTACATACTCCCCAAAAAGTTTAACGTCGATAAACGGTTGTTACATCTGGGAACATTGGTGGCTTCTGGTCAAATGAGTCGTGAGCATGCGATTGAGGGGTTGGGGGGTATCCCATATCTAAGCGAGCAGGACATGGCTAATGACGCCAAATACTTTTTAAAAAAAATGGGTTGGAGTGAACAAGACTTAGATGTATATGTTTCAAGGCCCGAAATTAGGCATGATGTGTATAAAAGTGAGAAGTGGTTCTATGATTTCCTGCTTAAATCAATGGGTTCGAAATTAAAAACCAAATTGAAACGATGGATTCAGCGTTAACTAGTTTTGAAAAATTCATATAAATTGTTGACTGTGATTGGGGCTAGACCCCAATTCATCAAGGCGGCGGTCGTATCGAGGGCTATTGCCCAGCATGAAGGCATCACAGAAGTCTTGGTGCACACCGGTCAGCACTACGACAGCAACATGTCGGATGTGTTTTTTGATGAGCTTGATATCCCTACACCCCATTATCATTTAGGGATTGGTGGTGGCTCTCATGGCCAAAACACGGGTCGCATGCTAGAAAAACTTGACGCACTAATTCAGGTTGAAAAACCAGATTGGGTGCTGGTCTATGGCGACACCGACAGTACGCTTGCCGGCGCCTTGTCGGCCAGCAAACTGCACATACCGGTGGCTCACGTAGAGGCAGGATTACGTTCATTTAACCGCCGAATGCCCGAAGAAATCAACCGGGTGCTGACAGACCATGTGTCCTCTGCGCTGTTTGCGCCCACCGTAACAGCAGTCAAGCACTTGGCGAAAGAGGGTATTGTTGGAAGAAATGTGCATTTAGTGGGCGACGTGATGTACGACGCTGCGCTATTTTACAAATCGCGAGCCAAGCAGCCGACCGATGCCAATATATCAGCTTGGGTGCCCGGGAGCTTTGCGTTGTGCACGGTTCACCGCGCCGAAAACACCGACGATGCCTCTTGCATGAAGGGGATATTGACTGGTCTGGCTGCTGCCCCGTTCCCGGTTGTGTTGCCGATACACCCCAGAACGCGTGTACGCTTGGCACAATTAGGTTTAGCTATTCCTCAAAATGTGCACGTCATCAATCCGGTGGGCTACCTCGAGATGGTGTGGCTAGAAATGAATTGCCGCTTGGTGATTACCGATTCAGGCGGGGTCCAAAAAGAAGCCTATTTTCACGGTAAACGCTGTGTGACCCTACGCAACGAAACCGAGTGGACCGAGTTAGTGGAGCTGGGCGTCAATCAACTGGTAGGTGTAGACCCCAAGCAAATTGCCATGAGCTTAAACATGGACGTTGATAATGCTTGCTTTCATAACAAAGAGATCTATGGGTCAGGGCAAAGCGGTTTGCGTGTAGCTCAATACTTTTTGGAGAATCAGGCCCATGCCTAAGGGGCATCAGTTGCGAGTGTTACACGCTGCGGTATCGATGAACCCAAGTCTGGGGATGGTTAAGCAAATGGAGTGGGAGCAGCAAGCTGCCACTACTTTGGGTTTGCCTTGGAAAGCGGTGTTACATACTCCTTTGAAGATCGATTCATCAATCGTTCATACATGGGGGGAATTGCCTAGCTTTCTGTTTTTAAGAAACTTTTTGCTTCGCAAAAGCTTTCATCAATGGATGATGCAGGTGGAACAAGATTACGACCTGATCATTCTCAGACATTCGTCACAAGATATGTTGGAAGTGCAAATGGCCTCTAGATTAGGCCATAAGCTGCTAACTATTCACCATAGTTTTGAAATCCCAGGATTAGCTTTAAACACGCTCTCGGCTAAAGTAAAGGCAATACTTGAAAAGTGGGTGGTTAAAAATATTTTAAAGCGATCAATTGGTATTGTTGCCGTAACCGATGAAATCCTAAGTAATTTGAGGCAGTGTGAAGCTTCAACACTCATTAAGCCCGGCTTTGTTTATCCAAATGGAGTTGGGCTTACTGATGAGCTTTTAAAAGACCAAAGATCTGAGGTGCCTGAGCTTTTGTTAGTGCCTTCTTATTTCTCTACTTGGCAAGAATTAGATTTATTTATTGATGCTGTCAAAGCAAGTAATAAAAAGTTTATTGTGCATATAGTTGGAGCTTTGTGCTCCGAGGACTTTTCGCGTTACAAGCTTGATGATAGGTTTGTATTGCATGGTGTTCTGAAGACACATCAGATAAGAAAACTGATGTCAAGATCGTGGTGTGGTCTTTCATATTTCGCTAGTCAACGCAAGGGTGTTACTGAGGCTTGTAGTCTGAGAGTGCGCGAATATCTAAGTGCTGGTTTGGCTGTCTATGCAAGTCATAAGGATACTGGGTTTCCTGACACCTTTGATTTTTTTAAAACAGGCCCAGTTGTTATAGACGAAATTCTTGAATTTGCCCAAAGCGTACGTTCATATTCACGACAACATGTTTATGAAAAAGCAAAGCCATTTATCTCAAAGACCTCATTATTAACCCGTTTTTACGGGGAGCTTGAGCACCAACTGGTCCCTGCAATATTGGGGGTTGGAAATCGTTCATTAGATCAACCCAAGGCGGTTGCCGTCGTAAATCCTAGGGGCCTGATTGCCGTAACAGGTGCTTCGGGTTTCATTGGCAAGCGACTTGTGCCTAGTTTGCTCGCAGACGGCTGGCGTGTGAGGGTGTTGACACGTCATCCCCAAAAGTGGAGCGCGCATGATTCAGTAGAAGTCTATGTGGGTGATTTGCTTACCAACAGCGATTGGAGCGCCTTTCTTGAAGGCGCTGGCGTTTTGTTGCACGCGGCCGCCGAGATAAGAACCCCAAGTTTGATGTGGGCTACGAATATGGAAGCCCCGCAAAAATTGTTTCACGCCGCCTTGTTGGCCGGGGTCAAGCGCTGGGTTCAATTGTCTAGCGTGGGGGCCTATGGTGCCGATGTAACGGGTTGGATTGACGAGCAAACACCGGAAAAGCCTACCAGCCTATACGAAAAGACCAAAACTTTGTTTGATGGTTATATACGCACCGCGTCAAAAAACACCGGTATGCAAATTTGCATCGTAAGACCGAGCAATGTGTACGGGCCGCAAATGTCCAATAAGTCTCTATTTCAGCTATTTCGTGCGGTGCGTCTTGGACTTTTTGCATACACGGGACCTACGGGCTCTTCTGCAAACTATGTGCATGTCGACGATGTGGTGAGTGCGCTAGTGTTGTGTGCTTCATCACCCGCTGCCGCAGGCCAAACCTACAATGTTTCGGACTGGACTACGTTAGAGAATATGGTTCGATCAATCGCGGCGTCACTTAAAGTGCCCCCTCCATCAGTCAGGCTGCCGTTGTGGCTTGCAAAGTTGGCCGCGCGGTTGTTGCAGTGGGTGCCGTCTTGGCCTCTGACGTTAGGCCGTGTGAGGGCTTTGAGCAGCCGCGTGCGTTACGCCACAGCCAAAATTGAGCAAGAGTTGGGTTGGTCTGTTTCCAAACCTGTGGTTCAGGGAGTGTCTGAGCTGGCCTTGCAACGGCAGCTACGGACCGCTGCGCCTAGGTTGGGCAAACCAAGCAGTGGTGTACGGCGTCTGCTCATAGTTTCTTACGACTGGCCACCTCGCAATTCGATTGCAACCCACCGCCCCTATTCTTGGGCACGTTACTGGGCTGCTCAAGGTATTGATGTGACAGTACTCACAGCAGGTAAAAAATTCTTTGATTTACCCTTAGACTTAAACCTTCCAGAGCTTGAGGGTGTCACGGTTGTAGAGGCCGACTATAAGGCATTGATCCCGATGTCTAACGCTTCCCAAAACAACATGCCACCATTCTTCACCGATTTGTTTAAAAAGGCCAAAAGTGCAGTTATCTATTTGCTCGGGTGGGAGTTTGATGTCCGCGCCAACTGGGCAAGTGTGGCCAACCGCATGATTGCCGAATTGGGAACGGATTTTGATGTGGTGGTTAGCACCTATGGACCTGAATCGGCACACAAAATTGCCGCCAAATTTAAGCGTGCTAACCCTAACTTGTTTTGGGTGGCTGACTACCGGGACTTATGGAGCCTTAATACCCGAAACAGGAGCTCGAAGTTGGTCAAGGCTGCTGTGAGACGTAAAGAGTTGGAGGTAGTGTGCTCTGCCGATATGTTCACCACGGTCAGTAATGAACTGGCAGAGCATTTGCAGACGCTTGTGCAAGTGCAGGCTTCAGTAATTTACAATGGTTTCGATATCGAAATTGATCCATTGCTCTACCAAAGACCGCTTCATGTAAGGGATGGTTGTCTGCATATAGTGTACACAGGTCGAATTTATCCTGGTAAGCGTAACCCGGTAGCTTTGGTTCGCGCAGTTGAATCTTTGATAGATTCGGGGCGTATCTCTCCAAGCCGAGTCTCGATTGAGTTTTATGGTGTCAATACCAACCTTATTCATGCGGAAATTGGCCCGATTAAGTACCCCGGTTTAGTTAAGCAGCAGGGTTATGTCTCCCGTGACCAAGCTCTCGGTTTGCAGCAATCAGCCGATTTTCTTTTACTGCTTGAAAGTGGTGACGAAGACTCAAAAGGCTTTTTGACAGGCAAGATTTTTGAATATTTGGCTGCAGGGCGGCCGATACTGAGCATCGGAAGCAAGTCAGATTCTGCAATTGCTCGAGTACTAAACCAAACGCGCTGTGGGCGCTGCTATGAAAATGACTCTCACGCAATTGCCAATGATTTGCTCGACTACCTTGGAGGTAGGATTCCCATTTGGTTTAATCCAGATTTGCAGGCTATTCAAAGGTACAGTCGGAAACACCAGGCGGAACTGATGATTCAGATGATAAGAGCAGAACGCCGCAATACGTTCTTAGTAGCATAGGAGCCGAATTTGGTTATCACAGACCATCAACTGGCTACTAAATAGAATGAAATGTGGTCCCGTAGACTTCCCCAAACTTGAGACAAGGTATAAATAGAGACTTCCGGTGATTGAGGAGGTCAAGCGGTGAAGAAATCACGATTTTCCGAGAGCCAGATACTGGCGATCCTGACGGAGGGTGGGTCTGGTATTCCGGTGGCTGAAGTCTGTCGCAAGCACGGTATCAGCGCGCCGACGTATTACCAGTGGAAGAGCAAATACGCTGGCATGTCGCTTCCGGAGCTAAAGCGGGTCAAGGAGTTGGAGGCTGAGAATGCCAAGCTCAAGCGGATGTATGCCGAGCTAGCGTTGGAGAACACGGCGATTAAGGACGTTCTCTCCCGAAAGCTCTAGCGCCGTCGGCGAAGCGAT
>JBEIGW010000197.1:0-5353 GCA_040381655.1 Deltaproteobacteria bacterium | reverse complement strand
TCGAGGCTCCATCACCCATGTGCCGGAAAACACCTACTTCTACTCGCGGCTGCAGCGAGAGATAACGCGCAGGTTGAATCTTATTGGCATGAGGACCATCCAATTCAAAAAAGAATTCAGGCCCTTGTCGGCAAAGAAGCTAGTGAGAAACTCACATGGGTCACGGATAGCTGTGGCTTACCGGTTGCGGCCATGCCGGTTAGGGCCTTGATGAATATGTATGAACGCCTGGCGCTGGACTCTTCGTCGGCTGTGATGGATCTAAAAGCGCTTTGGACAAATAATCCGCGGCTTGTTGGTGGAGCGCGGAGGCTTGACACAGATTTATGCGAAATTGGGGCTGGAAAATTAATCGCGAAGGAGGGTGCTGATTGCCTCTTGTTTATTCAAACCTTGCCAGAAACGGGTGATCAGGTTACCGGTTGTTTCGTGAAAATTTCCTCTGGACACAATATGGCACATCTTGGAATTGCCTTGTGGAGTTTGCTAGCTGCACGGGATGATCTAAATAAGCCGCTACTTGGTTTAAGGGACTATCTGCGCAGCCGTCTCGAGGAGTGGGTTCCGAAAGATCAAGTTCTGGAAATTCTTTATAAGCCATGAGCAAAGCCCTAACGATAAAAGAATTTATTGTTTCACCAGCTCAATCAAACGCACGTATTGATATGTTCCTCTCTAGCGTTTTACCCGACGTATCTCGTCGAAAGATAAGGCAGATACTCGATGTTGGCGGATGCTACGTGAATAATAAGCGGATGCATATTGCGTCTAGGCAGGTGAAGTCTGGCGATAAAGTGCGGGTTGAGTTCAATCTCGAAGCCTTGAGCAAGACGCGCCAAAAAGCTTTCATCCTGCGGGATGAGGATATACTCCATGACGAAAAAAATTTGATTGCGATCAACAAACCTCCTGGCCTTCCCAGTCAAGCGACGCGCGATCAGGACGTCATGCATGCGGAAGTCTGCTTGAGGCGTTGGCTTAAATCGTCAGATCGTGCCAAGGGTTCCGTTATATTATTACATAGGCTTGATAAAGAGACGTCTGGCATTTTACTTTTTGCCACGAGCAATGAGGTGTCGGCTTGGGTCACCGATCAATTTCGGGATAAGCGAATCAAAAAGACCTATTGGGCCATTTGCTTTGGGCTTCCGACGGAGCCAAATTTTAAAGTTGAGTGTTATCTTTCTGCCATCGACAAAAAGACGGGCAAGGTATCGCCCGTGCGAAGTGGCGGTAAACAAAGTCGTACCGAGTTTGTCACGCGCTACAAATGTGAGGAATTAAATATTTCATTGATCGAATGTTACCCAGAAACCGGCCGTAGTCACCAGATTAGAGTCCACCTCAGTATGGCTGGCTTTCCAATCCTTGGGGATAAGAAGTACGGCGACGGTTCCGGCCGGGGGCTGCGAAAAGATGTTTTAGAGATTGCGACATTTCACCATATGCTACACGCCCGAGCTATCGAGGTACCCATGGACACTGAGCAGATGCCTGTCAAGATCACGGCAGAGCCTCCGCCTGAGTTCCTTAGGCTACTAGTGCTGATGGGTGTTAATTCCTAAATCATTCATATAGTTCTTAATGACTAATATGATTTGGGATCGTGATAAAAAACATCAAGATAACCAATCAAAGTGAAATCTTTCATTCCGCTCTGACTCAAAGAAAAGTGGTGCCGCTACTCAACGCCGTCAATTAAACCCCAATGATTCCGAATAAGCGTCCTAAAGGGTCTGAATTTCTTGGGATAAATCATCATGACGCAGAAGCTATCGCAAAAAGACGCTGGGTTGTTCACGTCGCAAGACGATATTGTCGTTTCAGATGCGTCACTAGCGCCCGAACTCACAAAAGTATGGACAGATGAAGACCAAGGTCAAATCGCGGTTTCAGTGGACCGTCTTGTTTTTGACAGTATTCCAGACATTGCCGCACGATATCTTGAACCCAATGGCTTTAGCCTGAACCTCGAAAACATTCTTGCTGTAATTGACAGCATGCGCATAGCAGTTTTTGCGGGCGTGTCGTCACGGCAGGTTTCAAATATGAATGTGGCGAAGAAAATACTGCCAGCAGTATACATGCAGCTTCCTCGTAAAAGTGACGTCGGAAGTATTTTGAAGAAGTTCTATAGCGAAATTGGGCGCTATGAAGCTGAACTGGGACGTTTGCAAGATGCTGAGCTTAGGGCGAGAAAAGTGGGGGACTCATCTATTAAGGATGAGTCTGTAAAAAAAATTGTCGACTCATTGCAGACTGAGAATCTGTCGTTACGTGCAGATCTTGAGCGCCTACAACGAAAGTTAGCCGCTGCCGAAAGTCAGGTACAAGCATCACTTCAAATGCAGGATCCAACTGTCATTAATGGGCTAAAAGAATACGTGGTGAGATCCGTTCGGATACAGGAAGGTGCGGTATTATTCAAGGCGGATGATACGCAATTTTCGTACCCCTTGAAGGACGTGGGTGGTACCCCTGTCGTGGGTGCCAAGGCGATTGGATTTCATGGTGGACGTAATACCCCAGCCGTTTGGGTTTACAATCCCCCTCCTACGCCATTCATTGAGCGTCTTGCGACCGCCGTCGCAGTTGATGGACGGAAAGTCAAGTTGAGATTCGACAGTCGAGCCGAGCGACTTGTCACGGTTGCATCTGATCAAGTCATTCCAACAAGAAACGCAAAGATTCTAGGACGATTTTCTGGGGAGCATCTGGTCACGCTATCTTTAGTGAGCGCAGATGGCAGCACGAGGATTGCTGACCTCGTGTTCGAGGAGCAAACAAAAAGGCAGCTTGATGAGACGATTGATCAGGAGGCGTCATGATTGAAGGTCTAAAAGAGCGAAAGTACGTGCAAACGGCCAGAAAACGTCCAGCACCTATGAGTCTCTTGATAGCTCTGGCGTTGTTTGTCTTAGTGGGTATAGCTTCATTTGGAGTTGGAAATTGGCGTTCTCTCTTTGATTTGCGAGGTCTAGTTGTTGTGCTGGGCGGCACCATAGCTAGTTTAGTTTTTCAGTATGATGTGTTTTCAATTTTTTCGACGGTCCGGATGATTTGGAAATCATTTTTGGGCACGCCAGACCGTGATATTCAAAAGATTATGAGAAAACTTGATCATGCAATTGTTGAAGGTCAGACACTCACACAGCTTAGGCAGTCGGATGGTCTTACCGGGGATCTACTGGGTGATGTGGTGTTTATGTATCAACAAGGATTAACGTTTGAAGAGATTGATGCATTTGTGACCGGGCGTGTGCAAGATGAGTTTTTGCAACGAGAAATTTCCATGTCACTTCTGCAAAAAGCGGCCATTGTCGCGCCGTCGTTTGGCTTATTTGGAACGGTCGTAGGTCTGGTTCATGTTATGCAGGCCATGGCTACCCCAGGGCAGATTGGCCCGGCGATGTCGTTGGCCTTGATGACCACGGCATATGGCGCAGGACTCGCAAGTTTAGTTTTTACGCCACTCTCGGGTCGGTTGGAGCATCACAATCTTATTTATCTCGAATGTCACAAGCAATTCCTCACAAAAATAGGAATACTGTTAAAGCGCGATGATCAGAGTGTTGAAACCGTCCGTAGTGAGGTGGCTGCGTGAAGCTCAAAGATCTCCAGTCTTTGCACACCCGAAATCGCGAGGCCCCGGTTAATGCATTCTACCTTAGTCTAAGTGATCTCATGACGCTTTTGTGCGTCTTTTTTGCCGTTATTGTTGGGATGAGTCGTATTGACGTTGGGTCGTTTGAAAAAATGAAAACGTCCGTCACTGGGATTTCAAAGGGCACGCTTGTTGAGTTGGCTAGAGATCTTGAAAACATCGCGCAAGGCCAAAAAGGTGCTTCCGTGCGATTGGGCGAAGATGGCGTGCATTTGGACTTTGAGAGTGCTGCATTGTTTGATTCGGCCTCCGCCACCTTAAAGCCTGGGAGTCTTTCGCCAATGACACCCATGCTCAAGCGGATTCTTGCGACGAAGTATTCTATCGATGTCGAGGGGCATACCGATGATGTGCCACTTTATCGAAGAGAGTTGGCTAAAACTGGTGAGGAAATTGAGACCAATTGGACGCTGAGCGGTCGGCGTGCAAGTAGTGTTGTGAATTGGCTTATTGATTTTGGATTCGGTGAGTCGCGTTTGCGGATTGTCGGATATGCGGCAACTCGCCCAAAAGTTGATGTCGGTAAGCTCTCAGGCTTCGGCTTGGAAGGTGCTCGAGGAGAAAACCGTCGTGTTTCGATGTTGATTCGTTAAGATTTTTTCGAATGGAGAAAGGGCTAGATATAGAGTATGGGCATTGAGCGTCTACTAGCATCTGAATCTATTGAAGTTGGGCTTCGTCGATCGGTTGGTCGGGGATTTAAATTGAGTCTTCGTAGGCAACACGATGAGTCTGGCTTCGAGAGCTATGTGATCGAGAATCTTGCTCGTAAAGAAACCTTAATTATCCCAAGATTTTTGTTTGAGCTATTTAGAAGTTCCCTGCGCAAAGTGGTCCAGACGACAGAGGCACAAGATCACCGCATTGAATTCAAGAGTAGGATAAAATTCAGTTTTGAATCTAACGGTCAGGGCATCCGAATTGAGGCGGTCGATGGCCGTGAGGGCGGATCTGGCGTGCTAGCTCTAACGTTCGAAGCTGGCAAAGTTTTGGATGAGATGCTGCATGATTCCAGAGTTCGTCATGGAAGTGACGTTCTGGGTCGGATTCTAGCATATCATCGTTTATTCAAGTTCACGTTTGCTGAGGCATCAGACAGTATCAACAGTGGTCTGGCCCTACGTACCGACGTGCTGAGTCAAGTTGAAAAATATATACCTCCGGTCGGTCGAAGGGCAGCATTTGGTTTGAAAAATATTGACGTCGGTGGAGATGTTCTGACGTCAGAGCGTAAAGGACCAAACAAAGCCGCTCAAATTGCAGATCTGAAAGTTTTTAAGAGTCGATTGGGGGAGCGTGATCTTCAAAAAGTGTGGGCTGTCGACTACCAGGCGCTTTTCGGAGCGGGTGATCAAAAGGCTCCCGACCGTCAGCCTAAAGGTAATGCGTCCGATCAGGGGCGAAGAGAGGGCGGAACACGCCACGTCTGGTCACTGCCAATCATGTCGTCTGAAGTGAAGCTCATGAGGGGGAAGACGCTACGATGCGAACTCTCAAGTACTGACATCAAAGATATGCGAGACGTGTTTCTCAGCGATGATAAACCGGAGTATTTTTTGGGCTTTGAGATTATTGATGCCATTTTTAAATCGCCATCCGGAGAGTTGAAGACGTTTCGGTTCCCACTATATTACGTACCAGTTTCGATTGCGGAGTCGGGCCGTCAGATACTTATCGATAGCGGCGAGG
>JBEIGW010000196.1:0-5399 GCA_040381655.1 Deltaproteobacteria bacterium | reverse complement strand
GATCGTTGTATCTTCCGTTTCGCCGGATCTATGAGATGCAATCGATGTGAAGCCGTGGGTCTTCGCCATTTCAATAGTCTCTAAGGTCTCAGTCAGTGTTCCAATTTGATTGACTTTGATCAGGATCGAATTTGCAGCCTTTCGCTCAATACCGTCCCGTAAGCGTTTAACGTTCGTGACGAACAGGTCATCACCGACAACCTGGACGCGATCGCCAATTTTCTTCGTAAGCGCGATAAAGCCGTCCCAATCATGTTCGTCTAGACCATCCTCAATCGACACGATGGGGTAGTCCTTGCTGAGTTTGGTCAGAAAGTCGACCATACCGCTCGAATCTAAAGTTTTTCCCTCACCATCTAGATGGTACTTTTTATCTTTACAGAAGCTGGAAGCAGCCACGTCTAGTGCTAGTGCAATGTCTTTGCCGGGTTTAAATCCAGCCTTTTCGATTGCTGTCATGATGACATCTAGAGCTTCGGCATTACTTTTGAGGTCAGGGGCAAAACCACCTTCATCGCCAACGGCGGTGTTTAATTTTCGTCCATGCAAAACTTTCTTGAGAGCGTGAAAAATCTCAGCCCCGTAGCGTAGTCCCTCACGAAACGAGGGAGCGCCCCATGGCACAATCATAAACTCCTGGAAGTCCACATTATTATCAGCGTGGGCACCGCCATTTATAATATTCATCAATGGTACCGGCAGCGTCACGGATCTTGATCCACCAATGTATCGGTATAGGGGCAGGGCAGCGGCCTCTGCTCCGGCGCGCGCGCAGGCTAGCGACACGCCTAAGATTGCGTTGGCGCCGAGCTTTGATTTGTTATCCGTTCCGTCCAGTTCAATCATCATGTGATCGATGGCAGCTTGATCCTGGACGTCCATGCCAAGCAACCTAGGAGTTATCGCTTCCTTGACGTTGCGAACGGCCTTGAGAGTGCCTTTACCTAGGTAGCGACTTTTGTCTCCGTCCCTAAGTTCACAGGCTTCATATTCTCCAGTGGACGCCCCTGAAGGTACGGCAGCTCGTCCGAAATAGCCGCTATCGGTGCCCACCTCGACTTCCACGGTGGGATTGCCTCGACTGTCGAGTATTTCGCGAGCGTTTACAAAGCTGATTGTGGTCATTTTTTAATCCTCATCCGGTTTGTCAAGAGGTCTTGGCTAGTCTTTTCTACCGTCAAATCGTGTGTTCGATACTGTAGTGGAAGTTCGACCGTTGTCAATTAGCATTTATAGCAAAATATTCAGGACTTTTGCCTTGCCCGGCCGTGCAGATCATGCGTAAATTATGGCCTGTTTCAGCCTACATGTGTTCAAAATTTGTAGTAAACGATGTTGGCGTTGTAGAAGTCATGCGAAATCAAACTTTCCTTGGGGGTCGAGTTGCCATGAAAACAGGTTTTAATAAAGAGAGCTGGAAAAATCTCTTACCAGATTCATATGATTGGGCCTCAAAAGTTAAACTGGATACCGTGACGGATGTGGTCAACGGTGCGACGCATGTCGTGGCTCTTGCAGAAGCGAAAGAGGGAGACGAGACCATTAACCTCAACGCTCCCGCACTCAGTGCCGACCTTCAAAAAAAGATCACTGGAGCTGTCGCTTCGGTTGGCTGGAAGGGAGCGGGTCATTATGTTTTGAGTCTAGATGGAATGTCCTTCATGCTGGTCGCTCCGACGAAAGTCAAAACAACAAAGCCTCAAAAAAGCCGTGCATTAGGTCTTGATGTGGCTGGTGCCCTAAAAAACCTAAAGGTCTCCCGCTTGGTAGTTTGCAAAGCAGATGGCCTGTGTACGAAAAGTGTTTTTGATGGTCTTGCGATGGGGCTCTACGCGCAAGGGTCATTCAAAGGAACAAAAAAAGATAACTCTAAGCCATCTCTTGTCTCTCATGTCTCGTTCTTCGGAGGTAAGCTTGATGCGGACGACGAGAGGCATTTGCGAGCGATGTGTAAGGCGACGGCCTTAACCAGGTTTATGCAAGATGCGCCAGCTAACTGGTTTAACCCACTTAGGTTTGCTGAGATCGCGGACGATGTATGTAAAGAGTACGGCGTGAAGATCTCTATCCACGACAAGGCATCTCTACAAAATCTTGGAATGGGTTCTTTCTTGAGTGTTAATGACGGTTCAATCAACGAGCCTCGTATGCTCGTGATGGAGATTGATGGGGCGGATAACTCAAAAAATGTAGCCCTGATCGGCAAGGGGCTGACATTTGACGCAGGCGGAGTGTCCTTGAAGCCTGGTGCTGGAATGGAAGAGATGAAGTATGACATGTCGGGCGGTGCTGCCGTCCTCGGTAGTGCCCTGTATTTTAGCCACGTAAAGCCCCCCGTTAAGACGATTTGTATTATTGGTGCAACTGAAAATCTTCTCAGTGCGTCGGCCACCAAGCCGGGTGACGTTGTGGTTGCCATGAACGGTAAGACCATTGAAGTTCAAAATACGGATGCTGAAGGGCGATTGGTGTTAGCGGACTTGGTTCACTACGCGAATATTACATACAAGCCAGAGATGATGATCGACGTCGCGACGTTAACCGGCGCTGTTCTCATAGCGTTGGGCACAGTGGGAGCTGGTGTCATGTCGAACGATGACAGCACGGCAGAGCATGTGATTCGCGCCAGCAAAGAGATTGGTGAACCGTTTTGGCAGCTGCCGTTGTGGCCCGAGCTCGAATCAGAGACAAAGGGATCTACGGCTGACTTAAACAACATCGCCAAGCCCTCAGTTAAAGCTGGAACGATTATGGGTGCCATGTTCATCAAGGAATTCGTGGGTAACACGAAGTGGGCTCACCTTGACATCGCCGGCACTGGCTGGAATTGCAAGGCGACGGGTTTTCCATCAAGTGGCGGCTGTGCTTATGGGCTCAGGACCATGGTGGAGTCCGTGATGAGATTTGGCAAGTAGTTTGGACATGAGTCAATCACCTCTGATTTTATTTGATATGGATGGCACGCTGCTCGATACGCGTCTGGATATTGCCCGGGCGGCAAATGGTGCGCGCAAGGAGCTAGGTTTGCCTCAGATGACGGTGGACGAAGTCGTACGCGCCGTGGGTGATGGTGTTGACTTGTTTGTGAGTCGTGTGACCTACCCGAAGGACGATGAACGGTTCGGCCATGCTAGGCGTGTCTTTTTACGTCATTACGAGGAGAACGTCATTGGCGAAACGATCCCGTATGACGGGGTCGTCCATTTATTAGATGAACTAGTCAGACTCGCTGTGCCCATGGCTATTGTGAGCAACAAGCCGTCCAAGCTTGTTGATGCTCTGGTGCGACACTTTAAGTGGCAAAAGTATTTCAAAGCATGGCTCGGTGGTGATTCCGCCAGTCGCGCTAAACCTGCCCTGGAGCCGCTTGTTATGGCGCGCGACATGGCGGGTCTAGCGATGGGGCACCCGCTCATGATGGTTGGTGATGGGGATCAGGATATTATGGCGGCCAAGGCGGCTGGCTGCCCAGCTGTGTGGTGTAGCTGGGGGTTTAACCAAACTCCAACGGATGCATATCCTATAACAAGAATTGACCATCCTGGAGAGCTTTTACTCACCATAACCGCACGCTAATCTGATTTGTCTTGCCCTTCGTGTTAGCATCGAAAGACACGATCTTTCGAGGCAAAAGCTTCATGAAAAACAAAAGGTTTGAGCTTGATCCCCAAACTTTAAGACTTCTCCAAGTGATTGAATCCACGGAGGACGAAAGTCAGCGTCAGGCGGCGATTAATGATTTGGCTCATCAGGGCGGAATGAATGCGGCCCGGATACTGATTGAGACGTTTGAGCGGTGCATGTGGCGCTCCACGAAAGTGGGAATCATTCAGGCCATGGGGAAAATTCAGCATGAACGCGCTACCGAGTTCCTTTGTCGGCTGGCCGGTGATCCGAGTGATTTTGGTTTAGCATCGGAGGCGATTTTTGCCCTGGGTACGACTGATGATCCGGTGGCCGGTGAATTTCTTGCATCAATCCTGCGGTTGCCAAGTCACCCTCTGCTGAGAGAGGCGCTGACTGCTATTGGTAATCTTAATTTTTTTCCCAGTGATTTTGAATTGCGCGAGATCTTCACAGATGAAAACTCGCGGTATCCAGCATCCGCAAAGCAGAATGCCATGATCGTGGCGGGTTTGTGCGGTTATCGGGCGTTTATTCCTCAGGTTCTTGAATGCATTAAACCCGGGGTGCCAGGGCCTTTATTTAATGCGGGTTTGATGGCTATTGGGCGTTTGGGTGATCGTGACTCTTTGATAGCTCTGGAGACGCTGGATACAAGATATCGCTCGTTTGCTCATCAACTGAAGCTTGCTGCAATTGATCATCTTAGGCTGTCAACATCTTACACCATTGAAGACGCCATTCATGCTGCTATCAATGCGAAGTCACCTCAAGCGCAGAGGCATGCCTGGATTGTTTTAGGCGGTTTCCCAACGAATACTGCATCAGAAGCCCTACAAATTCTTGCTGGTGAAAGTAGCCCGGATTTTAAAATTTTCGAGAGAATATTTTTTTATGATCAAAAGCGTCTGGACCATGACTTTGATTTCTTACTGAAAAACCAAGCCCAATTATCTCCGAATTTATTCGCGGCACTGGTAAGAAAGCATGTCAATAATCACCCGGCAAAAGCCATGCCGGCACTATTGCGCAAATTAGGTGACGCGTTTGCCATCAAAGTCTTGTCGTTAGTTCGGATTGACGGTGGATGGTCGCTATTAGTTGATCTTATGTCTAAGGAAGGATCTCCCACTGAGATTAGACATCGAGCTTTAAATGCTCTTGTGGCTCAATATATTATGCACGGTATGAGTGACGATATTAGAGACGTCATCGGGAAGCATTTAGTGCGCCTCGTTGAGGCGCAAGGCGAATCAGCCTTTGTCGACCGTATCATTAGGGCTGTTGGGCAGATTAGATATACCGGTCCTGATGCTATTAACTTGCTAAGAGAACGACTAAAGAGTGGTGAAAATATTGAAGCAGTCTATTCGTCTCTTTCTTTGTGCGAATCAGAGGATGCATCAAAAATCATTGCAAAAAGGCTGCGGCAAATCATTTCAAGCCCGACGTCGGAGAATGAAGTCAGAGCGGCGTTGCGTAGCCTGGCGCGGAGCGGTCAGCAAGTAGACGCGAGTTTTTTGGCTCAGATGCCAAGTCCGCTGATTGAAGAGTTTCGAATAACTATTTTAAAATTACTGACAGTTAGCTTTGTTAAAGAGCTCATACCGTTTGTTGAGAGCAGCCTTCAAAGCGCAGACTTTCAAGTTAAAATATTGTCTGTTGCAGCGGCGAGGATTCATCAAAGTGAAAACGTTGCTGACATTTTGTTTCAGTATCTTGATCATAATAACCAGTCGATTGCCGGTCGTGCTCTTGACACGCTGGTGACTAGT
>JBEIGW010000195.1:0-5405 GCA_040381655.1 Deltaproteobacteria bacterium | reverse complement strand
GCCCGCATAGCAATGTTCCAAAAACCGAAGCTAACAATCTACATTTCGGAAACCCCGCTATTTACGGAAAAGACCTCTATCGACGGCGGAGCCGGTGGAGGTCTTGGCTACGGGCGCCAAGTGCCTGGGGAACGCCAGGGAGAGCGAATAGTCGCTATGATTGGTCTGGAGCAACGTGAGATTCTCAGAAGTTTCGGTGTTCGAGCTAGTTTGTTCTATACGAACGCAGGTCGAACGGTCGTCCCAAACACCGTGACAACCCGAGGGCTTGGTTTCTACGATTTTGACTTATACGATGACTCATGGGCGGTCAGAGCAACAACCGGCATGGAGATTTTCTACTCTCAAATTACACCGCCGAAAAACCGCTCCCAGGAGGATCGCAACAAATCCGCACTGATACCTTCCCAAGTCTCGAGCCCAATCATAGGACTATCAGTCCACAAGCTCATTCGAAATAAAGTAACTTTGGGTTCATCTCTCTTCGTGACGCCCCTCTATGTAACCGAGGCAGGCTTATACCCTTCGTATAGCCCTCAAATTGAGCTTGGTTATAAATTTCAGAAAAATCTTGCCGCCGTATTAACAGCGGGCTCGGAAGTACATCGCTTTCCCAGCGTTCTAGGAGAGACAAAGCTACAACTTGATTATCTTCTGCTAAACTTCAAGCGCGGACTGTTTTGAATGGCCTAAATATCTATTCTTTTCGAGTTTTAGCGCCCTTAATAACACTCTGAATTTGATTTTGAATCGCCACTAATTCGCTAACAAATGCTTGCTTATTCTCTTCCAATTTCAAGATAGAACCCTTTGTCTCCAAAATTTTTACGTCTATCTCGCGCAATTCTCGCGCCTTCGACTCGACGCCTCGACTCATCTCAACAAGCGCCAGGTCCACTTGCGCTTCCCCATACCCAGAAGAGCCAGGATTTTCTGCAACCGGCCGCTGTGTCTCCGGTACACCATCTGCCATCTGATAAAGCAAAAATGGCACCAACCCAATCGTCAAGACCAAGATCGTTCTTAGGTAAACAATCATATCCATCCCCCACAATCCAAGCCAACTCACGAACGTCAGACTGCTATGAAAGGGTATCGGAATAGTGTCGAGAAGCTTTAATAGACAAAACTTTCTTCTAATTTGATCTTTGGACTTTGTGAAAAGTTACTAATAAATATTATACAAAACGCCGAGGTTAAAACTTATCGTCGAAATCCCGAAATTTCCCGCACTCGCTAGAGCATAACTGAAACCGCCAGACATTGCCCAATTCTCCTTAAACATCCGATATAAGGACGCCCCTAATTTAACCCCTATTGGAGACGCTTTGACTGGCACAAGGTTCCTACTCCCTAGAGACCTATCATTGCTCTTCAAGATGTCAACTAGTCTGAATATCCCAACCCCTAAATGATACCTTGCCATCCAAATAGGCATTTTCGAAATCTCTGGCGTCCCATCCCCGGAAATCAGCCCGCCTTTAGTCCTGAGATCTTCGGAATCATATGTGATGCCAAGAATACCCGCTGAAAGTGTGTTGTCCAAAGTATTTCGATACTCAGCAAAACCTGACCAACGGCCCATAATCTGCCGGCCGTAAATTAACGAAAACGACGTCGCACTAGACGATTCTTTCTGATAAGACGAGCTCACCACCTCTGTGCGCTCGCCGCCGATCTTCACATCAATCGTTTCAGCGTAGCCGCGCGCACATAAACAGAACCAAACTAGCATCGCAGTTTTAATTTTTTTTTGATTAAGCCGCGCCACGATCAGACCCAGCAACGGACGCGTCAGGATTTTCAGATTCGGCTTGAGCTGACTCTTCGGCGCGACGAATCGTGAAAGACAGTTCCGTGACGGAAACCAAACCAGACGAGATCAAATCCATCAAGACAACCTTGACCCGACGCCACGCCTCGTTAACAACAGAGATTTCGCTTCGACGAGCTTGAGCATCCCTAAAAACAGACTGATAAGGCCCTGGGAGTTCCTCCAACAACTCATCAAACGAGATTCGAAAACCACTCAAAGCTACGCCAAGAGTATCGGCATCGACTGATTGCGTCAGTAATGACTTGACCCGACCAGGTAGGAATCTTAAATCTGATGGCAAAAGAATTGTTGGTCGAACTCTTTCATAAACGCTTGGATTCTCAAACTTCAGAGCATTAGCCAGCTCGCACTGTAACGTTGGTGACGCCAGCGCCGTAATAGTCGACTGTATAGAAACCATGAGTTCTTTTTCATTGACTAGATTATTCGAGAGCATCTGAATCTTATTATTGAGCAACGCCTGAAGCGACTCAAAGTCACGCACAGAGGCACTCTTCAAACTAGATAACTTTGATACGATAGCTTTGACTGCCTCCGGCGGAACGCTATCATAGAATTTTTGCAGCCTGTGGGCCGGCAGCTGTGATGCCACCAACGCTACCGTCTCTTCTGTCTCACCATCTAGGAGATTTCTAATTTCGTCATCACTCAGTCTGCGCAAGAAATTCAAAGGGTCAGGACGATCACGCAAAACAACTTCGGATGCTAGAACAGCCAAATCTGACCGCATACGCTCAATGACTCTTTGATTTTCAGCTCCGAATGGCTCGAAATCTTCAATTTTGTTAGTCGTAATTTTTTCAAGATCCGAAGGATGCATTGCCTGGCAAACCAATTCCACGGTTTTGATATCGCAGTTTCGCAAATAGACTGCAGCTGCGCGTGACAAATCTCCTCCCTGACTGACCCATCTTGACAGTATCCTTGCCGCCTTCTGCGGGTGAGCCCTCGACTCCTCCGTTATTTCCTTAATCAAATTTAGAAGTGCCTCATCCTTCGAATATAGCTCTTCCCGAGTTTTCTCACCTTTGCCCTTGCCTTTTGCCACATCCGGCGAAAGGGCCGGAGGCGACGCTGCATTACCGGTCACATTTTGACTTGCGCCCAACTGACTCTCAGGAGCATCTGGTCGAAGTAGGAATCTACGAAGCATGAAATAAACGGCCATCAAAGATACTAGACCACCCCAGAACACAAGAAGCACTCGTGAGAGAAATTCTTTTTCTTGGATCAACTGTTCGAAAAGAGACGGATCACGTGGCGGAGCCGGCGGCACCGGCGGATCTTGAGTCTTTTTTATATCTCGCTGCTGGGAGGAAAATTTCACACTATTCTTTAAACCCTCGGCTTCAATCGTTCTCGCAACAATATCTCTAGCAACTCGTGCGCGCTCTGCGGAAACCTTCTTGTCAAGAATAAGCAAAAGGTCGACACGGCCACCGAGAGTAATTGATCCGCCTGCCAATTCGCCCGCTTCGACGACCGGCCCTAAGACCTGCAGTCCAGGTAAAAATTTATCCGATGGTGCGTCTACGGCTGAGTTATTTGACGCAATACGAATATCTAGCAGATACTCTTCGCTATTCAGAATACGATCCAGCTTCGTTTGCAGTCTTTGTTCAAGAAGTTCTTTCCCACCGATCTGAGCTATTGCCGTCCCTGCGCTCATCCAAAAAATAATCAGGATTGTCGACACAAAGCAAAACAAATATTTTTTGGGGAGTCGCGATATCACAAGCCACCCCCACCAACGTCAGTATCAATTTTTAGGACGACTCTGCGATTCATCACAGACTCGCGATCCGCGTCGATTGGTTTGGTGTCTGCGTATCCGATGGCGCGCATTCTCTCTGGCGCTACACCAGCGTTTTGCAACGTACGAACAACAGCTCCAGCCCGAGCAGAAGACAATTCCCAGTTAGACGGGTATACGCCAGACGAAACAGGACGAGAGTCTGCGTGACCCTCAACAACGAGATAGTACCTCTTCGGCAAAGCCGCCACGATAGGAGCTATTTGGCTTAATACATCTGCACTTTCTGGCAAGAGCTTGGCCGTCCCCGTATCAAATACGATCGCACTCTCAAATGTCAACTCAATACCGGTCGGGTTCCTAGTGAGAGACACCTGTCCACTCAATTCACTTTTCTGTATGGCAGCCGCAATCATCTGCCGGAATTCGTCGAGCTCGTTCTGTCCTGTACCCAATCTGCCCGTCGCGTACTGTTTTTCTTTGACATATTCCTCCAGACCTCTGATGAAATCTGCACGCGATTTCGAGGAACTATTTGTTAGAACAAAAAGCATCACAAACAGCGCCAGCAAATTAGTCACAAGATCGGCGTACGAGTAGATCCAAGTTTCTACCTCCCGCTTCTTGATGACGCCAAGCTTTGTTTGTGAGTATGACTTTTTCATTTTTTATGCGGCAGATCGACCGCTATCCCCCTTCTTGTTTCCCGCAATATCTTTCCCCAGAAGCTCGGTTTGCATGATACGATCCACCTCAGGATAATCCTCTCGCGGCATGTACGACTTTAAGGCTTGAAGTAAATAGACTGGATGCCGACGCTCTTTAATCTGAACAACGGCCTCAATCACCATGCTGTCCTGCATCGCACAATGCTCCGAATTGTATTGAAGATAGTCGGCCAGCGGAGAGAGCACCAAGTTAGCAATACCCACACCATAGAGTGTTGCTGTCAACGCAATGCCCATTGAACTTGCTATTTTATCCATATTTCCCGCGCTCATGTGATAATAGAGCATAATGATAAGTCCGATCAGCGTACCCAAAAGACCGAAGGCTGGTCCCATTTTTGCCAAGCTGTAGTAAAAGACCGCACATTCGCCAAGAGCCGCCTCATTCTGATCTTTCTTGATATCCAGCAATCGTCTAATGTCCTCAGTTTTGTAGCCCATGGAGATCAAGGCAACCCCATCTCGAAGCATTGCGTTTTGAATTTTAGGTCCATGAATCTCCAAGAATTGCGAGTCCTTATTCAACCCAATAGAGACTTGAAGCGCCTCCCGTAAATTCGGAAGAAAGTTATTTCTAGGGAATCGAATGACGTACCAAGTCCTTTGAAGCATTCTCCATAAATGATGAGACGGGGCAGAGATTAAAGCCGTTGATAATATGCCGCCGAAGACGGCCGTAATGCCTACAGGGTGGAGAAACACTTTTGCACTCATACCATCAATCTCAACATAGATGGCAGCTGCAATAATTGTGATCCCAAACATGAGCCCAAATATTAGAGATCTATTTGTTCGTCTCATGGATTGCCTGCCTTTGCTGAAGCCGGGAGATTTTTGATGCGTACTCTGAGTTGATCCATCGTCGGATCGATTTTCAGAGCCTTCTCCCACTGCGCTTTCGTCTGTGATAAATCGTTAAGCATTAGGTAAATGCTACCTTTCATCGCATAAATTTCGGCGACATTTGGCTCAGACTCCTCCAATTTATTTAGCGCCGACAGCGCGTCAACAAATCTTTGCCTGGATGTCATTTCTTGTATTTCAAAAATTTTCCGCAGCACATCGCGGACTCTTTTGGTTGCCGCAT
>JBEIGW010000194.1:0-5420 GCA_040381655.1 Deltaproteobacteria bacterium | reverse complement strand
TGTCAAAAATCGGAGCCTGATGGAATTTAATTATAAATTGTGGATTTGCTGGCATCGATTCAGGACGTAATTCCGAAGTACGTCTTGGTTGCGCGGCTACAGTAAGATCTCGGGCGGCGAAATTTGGGATATAGAATTTCACGTGGTAGGGGCTTTGTTCGTTCTCGGTGATCGGTTCGTAGAGTTTGCCGCCCGACAGTGCGAAGAAATCATAGGTATATCCTGCAGGTGGCATGGTTTTTTGATTCGGAGCAGTTTGGAGAGCGCACCCGTAAACTGAAGTGTTTGGGTCGATACTGGAAACGCCAGCACATGAAAGATAGGTGCCCGTGACGACAACTGGATCTGCTGCATCGATCGCTGTTATGTTCGAGTCGGCTGATTTGTTGGTCTCGGTTTTATGTTTTTTTTCTGCTGGCGCATTTTCTTCAGCGGCGAAATTCTGATCACTACATGAGCTTTGCAAGAGGCTCGCGAGCATTAGAATTTTGAGTGATGCAAGTTTCATCTTAACTCTCAAGGTTAGTGTAGTGCCGTCACAGAAGCGGAATCGGATGAACGCAAGTCCGACTTCAAGAAAATCTAAAAATGCAATGATTACGGTATTTTGATTCCAATTATTTGGTGAGGTATATTTTTCTGAATTTGCCATATATCTTCACAAGTCTTGTTCTAGGGAGTTGATGTATGAAGCCGAAAGAAAAAGTACCCGTGCGTTGCGGATGGGCCGTGGGGGAGGTTTATGAGCGTTACCATGACGAAGAGTGGGGACGTCCGGTATACGACGATAAGCGCCTCTTCGAGTTTCTTATACTTGAAGGCGCCCAAGCAGGACTTTCTTGGATCACGATTTTGAAGAAGCGCGCCGCTTACCGACGAGCTTTTGCCGGGTTTGATCCGGTTAAGGTCGCCAGGTTTGACCAAAAGAAACTAGTAAAGCTGATCAATGATCCCGGTATTGTCAGAAATCGTCTAAAAATACAGTCAGCCGTGACGAACGCCCAATCCTTTCTGAAGGTTCAAAGAGAGTTTGGTAGTTTTTCAAACTATGTATGGCAGTTTGTGGACGGTCAGCCTTTGGTGACATTCAGACGAAATCTGAAGTCTCTGCCAAGTAGAACGATTCAGTCGGATGCTATGAGTAAGGATCTTAGGCGTCGAGGTTTCAAATTCATTGGGACTACGATCTGTTACGCGTTTATGCAAGCATGTGGTTTGGTTGACGATCACGTAGCCACGTGTCACTTGGCGAAAAATAAGTCTACGGGACGTTTGAAGGGAGCCTGATCCTAAGCTGCTCGGTTGATTATAGCTGTGGCCTTTACTAGATTTTTATCGGTTGGTAACCTTATAGCTCCCGTACTGGGGCATTTCTTTGGAGCCTTCTCATGACGCTACGACATATAAAGAGACTAATGATCCCGATGCTAATACTGCTCTCTTGCAGAACGGTAAGCCCGCGCGCCACAGCCGAACTTCGTAATGATCCGGCTGGAGAAAAACAAAGGTTAATGAAATCGGCTGGCGATCTTCTGGATTTGTTTGTCTTTCCATCACCAAGTAAGCCGGACCACGTGGTGTTCGGACTAAATGTCATGGCGAGCTCCAAGGAGCAGCCCTTTTTCTCGGACCGGGTCAACTACGCGTTCTATTTGCGGGAGATCCCACTGGCCAAGTCCGGCAAGGCTACCACACTGAAAGCTCGGGACTTCGGTGAGAAAGTCATCATGTGTTGGTTTAGCACGCCTAAAGACACGTCTCGTCACGAGGGGTATTGTTCACTTCCCAAAATTGGGAAAGTGACCTCTAAGCTCGGCGAGGTAGCGACAGAGGGAGCAGTTTTGTTCTATCACGGATTAAGACGGGATCCGTTCGAAATGTCTCGAAATGCGACAAAGCCATTCCTATCGGGGAAATCCGCTCCGAAACTTGAGATGAAACAACCCAGATCTCAAAATGTATTGAGTATTGTTCTTGAGTTCAATCCCGCGGAAATTTTTGAGCGAGACGTTGATCTACTGGCGGTAGAAGCTCAGAGTTATACGACGTCTTCGGAGGGGCTTCCGCAACCGATCGAGCGTCTGGGTCGCCCTCACATCAGAGATCTGTTAATGCCGCCATCATCTAGCTCCGATGACTTGAGAGATCGTTACAAAACAGAAAAGCCTTTCGAACTGGCCGATAAAAACCGGCTTCTTTACGGAGAGCGATTTTCTGACTCCATTTCCAAATTCGATCAACTCGATAAGACTGTGCAATGGGATGATGACAATATGAAAAAACTTGTAGATATATTACTAGATGACCATCTCATATTTTCCATGAAACATTCTAAAAATGGCCCAAAGTTTCTTGCGATTGAGGACGCAGCCGTGAAGGGCCAAGCATTGGAGTCGTTCGGTGGGCGTGGTCTTGGGGAGGAGTCTTTCGGTGGATTTTTGAGCTTTTTAGTGACGAAGCAAATTCCAACGCAGCCGGAAAAGGTAGCAAAGAAAAAAAAGTCTGATGACTCGGCGTTTCCTTATTTCGCTACCCCTGATCCAAAGTGGGTGGGGGGTGAGGGCCAAGGGCCAGAGCGCCCCCAGATTCGTTGGTAGGTTTTCTTAAAGGCTAATTAGCTGTTGGAGATTTCCTAGAACGGTCTCCACGGACAAATCGTTCATGCATTTGAAGTGATCCAGAGGGCACTTTTGATGACCGTGCACACCGCATGGACGGCAGGAAAGTTCGGTCTGAGCCACAACACGTTTATCTGCCAGAGGGGCAAAACCCATGGATGGAACCGTAGCGCCAAAAATTGCTAACGTCGGGACATTGAATGCAGATGCATAATGTATGGGAGAGCTATCATTTGAAATCAAGCATTGCAAATGAGCATAGATTGCCGGGAGATCTTTTAAATCAGTTTTACCTGCAAGATTTAGAAGTCGTGTTGCCGCCGCGGTTGTAGAGGTTAGACTCGTGGCTTCGATAAAGGTGCATGCCGTCCGGTCTTCTGGGCCGCCGAGTAAAATAATCCCGTAGTCAGATTTTTGAAGTAATTGAGTGACCAGATTTGCGTACTTAGCCGATGGCCATCGTTTTGTGGCCCAAACGCTCCCGGGCGCGACACCAATCCATTTCAGATTTTTATTCAAGATGGCCACTGCATAGTCGGGTAAATGTTTCTGAGGAAGCAGAGGGCGACGACCTAAGAAATCTTTTCGCGAGAGCCCGATTCCCTCTAGTAAAAGGGCGATCCTATCTGCCTCGTGGAAGACTGCTACGCGTGGTACCGTCACGTCGGCCGTCCAGGAAAAAGAGGTCTCGCAGTATGTGATTGTGGGGTATCCGAGAAGTCGGGCCAGGATCGTTGAACGGAAGCTTTTGTGCGGTTGTAAAATCACGGGCGAGCGCAGATTCAAATCTTTGATTGATTTGCGTACGTTTAGGATCGGTGAGATGAGGCCCTCTCGCTTGCTGAAAACGTGAGTACTATTTAAAAGTGGGTGATTGTCCAGGGCCTGTGCGCCAGCTTTTGTAGTTATCAAGTGCTGTTTAATGCCGGGAGCAGCCTCGGCCAGCGAGGCCATGGCGGATGTCGTCAGAATCACGTCGCCGATGAAGCTGGTCTGTAGCCAAATCACGTCACTGATGTCATTTAGCTGCTTCATGGGTTCTCGATATTGAGTTTATAGACAAATGCATTCTCTCCGTTGCTGTAATAATGAGGCCTGACCATGATTTTAGAGAATCCGGCTCTTTCGTAAAGGTCAATGGCTCTTATGTTGCTCTGCCGGACCTCAAGTACGATGGCGAATATAGCATCACTTGATTTTACACGACTCACGAGATCACTGAGTAGGGCCTTACCGACACCCTGGCCTCTTGAGTTTTGGTGAGAGTAAATAAATAACAGTTCGCAATCGTCACCGTTGACTGTGGCCAGATACCAGCCGATCGATTGCCCCCGGTCTTTGGCGACGGCACTGAAAAATTTTGGACTGGCTCGCATAGTGTTCTGACAGCTATCTAAAGACCAAAACTCTGCCGTGGCAGTCCAAGCTTTCGCGAGTTCTGATATTTCTTGTGAAAGATTGTCGGCGTTGTTTATTTCAATGATTTTCATAGCCCTGGATTCACGTTTTTCCATACCTTTGCACCGTCAAAGAACCTGACGATGGAGCGAACTTGTAGGTCTGTTTCCCAGTTGCCTTGACCATCTTTATTGGGAGAGGTGAGAGATGCCTTGCCGCGACGATAGTTTTCAACCGTAGCAATCCTGAGTATCTCTGTTTCCAGTTCCGTTTTAGTGAGTGCTAGTCGGGTTAGCGCCGCTTTGAATTGAGGCACGCTTGCAGACGTTTTTTCCGATCGCGCTTTTAATTTTTGGATCGCTTCTTTGGTGGGGCGAAAGCCAGAGGATTTTGTGGCCTCTTGGTGAATCATCATTTCTTTGACAAACGCGTCCAAAGCAACCGCCCAATTTGTCTCGTTCACAACTTGCGATGATTCAGGATTGTCGCGCAGAGACTCTTTAACGTTGAGGTAGCTTTCCAACTGAAGTTGGGTGTAGGGGATGTTGTTTATGGCGACCAAAACACGATCTGCGACTTGTGTTTGCGCCAATGCGTGCACGGATAGAAACAAGCTGTTACTTAGCAGGGCAAAAATCATGAACACCTTAAGCAAATCAAGCTTCATAAGTTCCGATAACCTCCTTATGACGACAGGAAAGAGATTAGCCCCTCAAATCTCCGGCTTGTTGCGGCCAATAGGGGATTGCTGGCAAGTAGTTTACACGAAAGTTGGTGCGCTTGGCATACAGGATTTCAAAGGTCGCTTAGGCAGTATTCCCAGAAGTTCGCTACAAAAAAAATTTTAAAAACGTTGATGAGAGGGCTTGACAAGAGGAGCAAGGCTTGTAAAGCTTGTCGGCAGGTTAAACCTGAAACGCATTATTGAACTTCTAGGAGGATCCTATGAACAAGGCAGAACTTATCGAAGCTGTATCCAAAGTCACGGAAATGACGAAAGCTGACACAGAGCGCGCACTCGACGCTTTGATCGACGTCGTTTCAAAAAACATCAAGAAGAAAGACGGCGTTAAGCTTGTTGGCTTCGGTACTTTCGCGGTATCATCCCGCAAAGCTCGCGTTGGTCGCAACCCACAAACTGGCGAAGAGATCCAAATCCCAGCTCGCAAAGTTCCTGTGTTCCGCCCAGGCAAAGAGCTTAAGGATGCAGTTCGCTAATTGATTCTATAATAATTAGCTATGAAGAAGCCCCGCACCAAAAGTGCGGGGCTTCTTGCTTCAGTCCGAAGTTAAAACTAATTAAACTTCTTCGGCCTCATCGAGAAAATCGACGAGTTTGAATTTTAGCATTTCTTTCGATGATATAATGCGCATTTCGCCATCCGCATCGCTATCGTCCTCACG
>JBEIGW010000193.1:0-5435 GCA_040381655.1 Deltaproteobacteria bacterium | reverse complement strand
GGTGCTTTACAGCGGCACTTCAAAATCCGTTTCATCCAGTCGGATGTGAGCCGGGTCTATTAGCTGTTGAGCAGCTACTACAGAGAAACGTCGGAAAACCTTTATTTCGAGACAATGCAGCGGTCAGTGTGATCTTCATATCTGACGAACAAAAGAGCTGTAATGCCCCCGATACGCGCGGTAATGTTTCTGACCCAGCAGGAACGGGCAGAAGATTGGAGAGCGCCGTCAAGCAGAACAGTAAAGTGACTGCCGTCAAGTTTAACGCCATCTCCCCCCTATGGGTACGAAGGATACTCCGAGTGATACGCTGACCTATCAAGCGGTTGTTCAGAGCATGGGCGGGACGTTTTTCAATATACAAACCCAGACTAGCTACAACACAATGATCAACAAGTTGATCACAGACACGGTCGATAAGCTTGAACCTGAATTTTTTGTTCCAGCGACAGCTAAGAAAATTAAAAGCGTCACCGTAGACGGCGTTGCTACTACAAATTATCAGTTTAATGCCGAGTCATCGAAGGTGACTGTACAAGGTCTGGACTCATCAAAACAGGTAGAGATCGAGATAAAATACGAGTGATTACGTAGCGCGAAAGGCTAACCCCTGGATCCCAGGAACGTGGTGAGAGATAACTCATACCAATTGAGTCTGGCCGTGTTTTTACCCGAGACTGTTCTAATTGACGTTAAGCCGAGAATTGTCGGCGCAAAAAATACACCTTTTTTGAATGCATCCACACTTGAAGCAGTGATGCCAATTTCCTGTAATGTGTTCTCGCGCCTTGAATCACTGGCTAGGGGGTCGTAATTACCCTCGGCAGAGCCTTTATACTTGTCTTTAAACGTTCGAGTGAGTGTATGGGCAACGTATGCGTTTAAAATCCTAAAATTCGAGCCTAATTGCCCTCGCACATTCAACTCATCGCCTGGATCAAGATTAACTCTGACCTTTCTCTCGGCTGCTACCAGCGGCTCATCTTTGACGGGTAGCCGTCGTTCTGTCGTCATGGGTAGCCCAAAACTGTAAATAGATTCGAGATCAAGTTTTATGAGGCCCGTTGTTAGTCCACAGTTTAGAGTGGGGCTTAATTGATAGTGTCCTTTACTGATTGGGATATCTATCAGGTTGTCCGGGTCGTCCGTTTTGCCCATGGGGATAAGGCCTTTCAAGCCGTAGTCGAAATAAGATCTTACTCGTCCACGATTGTCTTCAAAGAGTCGATATCTAGTGCCGAGCACGAAGTCACCTGGGCCTTGATACTGCCAACTGTCCACTGATTTATAGGCAAGATCATCTTCGATGGTCTTCTTGATCTTTGCCATATCAAGTCCCACTCTGTCTTTAAGGCTTCGATAAATACTTGAGTAGACGGAAGATTGAATTTGAGACTTTCCATTAATGGCGTTGTTGCCGTCCTCAAATGTTAGGTGAGACCGAACTGATGCATCGACGATCGGCAGTCCTCCAAACAAAAAAAGCCTTTTCGTCGCCCCGTAGCCTACGCCCACGAAAGTAGCTTTTATACCGACATCGACAGAGCCACGAAGCCGGCCAAAATCCAGCTGATCTGCAATCGACTTATCGGTCGTAGATTCGACGCCGTCATATAATTTCTTAAATTCGTCTCCAAGCTGCCCATCAGCCATTTTAGGGCCAACGAAGTCTGTATCAAATCGACTGCCATAATTTTTTTCGGATCCCGTGGCGTCAAAATATTGTTGTGATCCGTGGTACTGTCTCTGACCAACAGAAACAGCAAAGATACCTTTTGGCAGAATTTTCGATAAAGCGGGCTGAGGGAAGACGATGCTGCATGAAAATACAATAAATAATCCGCGTACCACGATCCCAAACACGGTCGGATGGTGGCGATCAATCTGAGATTGTAGTGCTTGCCAATTCATAAGCTATTCATATAGGTAAGTTATTTCAGGCTATTCCAGTATTTATAAGCAAAATTCAGTCCAAGCCCTTGAGCCGCTTGAATTTGATTTGAAGGTGTTCGCTCTCCGTTTTGTGCGCAATCCTATGTAAAAAATTGACACCAGACTATCAGCCGTAAGCCGATCATCATGGGTTTAATAATTTTTTTGAATGACTTACTGACATTAGGGGAGATGATTGGTTGAGAGATTAGTCTGACTGTTAGCTTGTCTTATACATAATTTTTTTTGGGGGTTTTCATCATGAAGAGGCTTTTAAAGATTTTACTAATGGGCTTGCTTTTATCGACGGATTTGTCGATGGCAGAAGAGTACGCGACCGGATTAATTGTTCCAGATGATGCTCAGTATGGTGTTCCGTTTCTAACGTGGCCCACGGCAACTTATGATTTGCCCGAAAAACTTGATCTAAGAGAAGAGGGCCTTATTACAGGAGTTAAGAATCAAGGCTCATGCGGGTCATGCTGGGCGTTTGCTGGAGCGGCAGTCATGGAGTCTGCTGTGCTGAAGTCGTCTAACGGTACATTTGATTTGTCGGAACAAGAGCTAGTCTCCTGTGACCGCAGTGCAAGCGGATGTGGTGGCGGATGGCAGCCATTTAATTACATGGTAAAAAACGGTATTGGTCTTGAAGAAAGCTTTCCATACCAAGCAAGAAACCTTTCATGTAAGAAAATACCACCAGCCACGAAAGCCCTACAATGGGGTAATATCGGTGCGCCTAACCGTAAACCGACGGTCGAAGAGGCTCGTAAAGCTCTCAACGAGTTTGGTGGCCTTTGGGTCACAGTTGCTGCTAACGGCTACTGGAGAGGGGTCAAGGGAGACTCTATTGATCGCTGTTCAAATTCGCAAATCAACCATGCCGTCACACTTGCAGGATACGAGCCAGTCCCGTCGCCGACACCAACTCAAGAAAAAGACACTCAGTACAAATTTCTGGTGAAGAACAGCTGGGGAACAAAGTGGGCTAGCGAAGGCTACGTGAAGACACCTCTTGGCTGTAATAACCTTGGCCGCCATATGTCTTTTGTAGTCCCTGCAGATCACGTGTGTACGCCGCCTGACTTTGGTCTGCCAAAGGCTGTAAAAGTTAAAAGTCGTCTGGAGCCAATCAGAGCAGCCGGTCTTGAGCTAGCAAAACTAGACTATACTTGGCGAAAAAGTGACGAGACAACCGAGCGTCATGGGCCCATTCGCCTGCTTGGTTCAAAAGCAGCTGATATCATCGTGACGACTCGCAACGAGTGCGGCATTTGGACACAGATGATTCGAGTAGCTTCAAAATAATTTTCGCTATTTTGGGCGCCAAAACCAAAGATCTGCTTATGGTTTTGGTGCCTGTTTTTTTTAATTTTTCATGGCATGAATGTTCTGGCGAATAATTCTGATCAAATTAAATCACAAGAACACTTCGTTATCGTTTTCTCTAAAACCGAAACGCATTTTTACCGATAGACGCGTTCATCTTGGTTGGATAACCCGGTTATTAGAGGAACTTATATGCCAACACAAAGTAACTTTACAAAAGTTGCTCAATTGATCACCTGTAAATCTATCTGCCTGACCGCCTTTGCATGGTTTTTGACAGGCTGCGACTATTATTCGTCGCAATCAGCCGCACAAAAAGGATTTGCCGCCATTGGCGGCAGTAAGAATGTCGCCGTTCTGATGTCCGGGTCAGGAGAGCAGCACATACCCAAAAACATCGCCATGATTCGAGACGTCATGTCAGACCCGCAAGCAGGTTATAACTTCACGATTATCGAGCGTCAAAAGGTCACGACTGAGCAGGCCGTGCAGACTACAGCTGAAGCCGCAAAGCAGGTGGGGGATGGTGGTACGCTACTTTGGTACTTCAGTAGCCATGGTGCTCCCAATGGCAGTCTGACAACTTACAGTCGTATGCTTAAGTTAAAACAAATCACCGATGCCATCAAAAGTGCTCGAGGTGGTGTGCCATTGAAACGTTTAGTGGTGATTGTTCAGGCTTGTTATAGCGGTCAAATCGTCAATGGTTCAGCGAAGGTCGGCAACTCGAGCTATTCGGCTGCGGCCGATGACGCAAGTTCCATACCCGATCAATTTATGAATGAACTACTTGCCAACTCCTCTGGATCAGGAGGTCAGAGACCACTTGCTTATGCCTCAAACGACTATACACAGATTGCCGAGCAGATATTGGTCCTATCGGCGGCCTCAAAGTCGGAAATGTCTATGTACAGTGGGGATGGATCCCACTTTACGAAAGCTTTACATAAGACATTCAAAAGCTTTGGCAATGCCCCCACGACTAACATGAAAAGCTTTCTTGAGGCGGTCCAGAAGAACGTCAGGAGTAGCCGGCCGCAGTACCGAGCCGAACCAGAGGACGTGATTCTTCAAGAGCCTCTAAACAAAGCCCTGGGTTTGTCGGTTCGCAAGATATTTGCAGCCATCAGTGACCGAGGTGATCTGTGGGTTCAGGGGTCGGAGCCGATTCGTGATGTGGAATTATGTTTAGCGTCAACCCTAGAGGCATCCAGACAATGCTCACAATACGTAAAAGCGACATCAAATTCTGGATTCCACGTTCTTAATCTAAAAATACCAAGCGAGACCAAAGAGTTTTTTGTCAAAGTCCGAGCCCGAAAGAAAGCCTCAGATCTGAAGGTGTCCCAGTCTCTGAGGCTTTCAAGGCAGCCAGCACTATGATGAGATGATTAGAGGTCGCGGCTCGTTGTATTCGGATCAGTGTCAATAACAGAGGTTTCAAGTGAGTTATCAATATAGACGCGGCTTGTTCCGTCATCATTGATAGTTAGGTTATAGCCAGGCCAAGGGCTGGCGGCGTTAAGAGATGCTTCTGGGTTAACCGATGAGGCCCACTCTGGAGGTGTGAGTTGGCTACCGAAAATCTTTCGATAATTAGTCTGGATGCCTACCACGTCATCTGCCCATAAAGAACTCCACTTTTCGGCGTCTGTTCTTGGGCCATATGCGCCCCAGCACATGAGAGATGCTGGTTGTCCGCTTATGCAGGCCCCTGCGGTGCGGCCCGAGTAGGTATCACTTAGGCCAGCAAATGCATGGCCAAGCTCATGGGTCCAGGTTCCGTAGGGCCGTGTAAGGTAAATCGTTGAAACGGAAGGACTTGCAAATGAAGTCCCGCCGCCTTGGCGAAGCTTAATAGTCAAGTTAGGTGCCGAGCAGGAAAGGGAAAGTTGGCCGGAAATGCGGTTGTCGATCAGTTTCACGGCCCGCATCCATGTTAAGACAGCCCGGGTAGCCCAAGCCTTTGCCCGAACAGAATCTTGAGCATTCATGGTTCCCTCAAGACAGATCTTGAAGTTTGACTCCAACGACTTTGCAATTGCCGATCGCTTCACGCTACTTTCACCCCACGAGATGAAGTGATCTTCGTTGGTATCGATTTGTCCGCAGCTCGACATGACAATCATGGCCAGGGCAGCCATAACGGACCTTTATGAGATTGTGTGTCGCAT
>JBEIGW010000192.1:0-5479 GCA_040381655.1 Deltaproteobacteria bacterium | reverse complement strand
CTAACGCCCGCAGGAAGTGGCTGTCGCTTGATCAGCCAGTGAATGAAGAAGGCAACACCGGCTAACGAGCCGCGCCAGAACGCACTTTCTAGAGGTGTCATGCCGCCGGCGAACATGACCTTACTAACTGGTCCGATCATCCCCCAAAGGGAGGCCGCCGAAACTAAAAGCAAAATGCCCATGACAAACCCGCTTTGACTTCAAATTTACCTGTTGCTTCGAACTAGACGTCTGTTGCCCAGCGTATAGACGGGTCGTACGTTAGCCTTTTGTCTGAGGACAAACTGATCGATGGAGGTTTTGTTGGTAAATGATTCTTGGGTAAATACGATCCATCTGACATCAGGACTGCATGGTGGTGTCGTCGATGAGCCAACGTAAGTCCAGTATGTTTTTTTAAGAGGAAAAATATCAAACCAGTTGGCTCGGTCAATCTCGCGTGTGTCGTCAGGCAGCGGGGGGATGTTTTTAGCGACTCGTTCCACGAGGTCATGGGACTTTCCCGGAGTAAAGAGTGTCGCGACCATCAGTTTTCGCCCATCAATAGCCGTATGCTCAAGCTGTGCCTCCATTTCATAGGGCAGAGAATTCACCCGGTGCTCTGACGGAGTTCTGAAGTAGACGCTCTCAAGGTCAAATCGCTCGCCGTCCCACTCAAGATAGCTTCCTCGTTCTACCTTGCCTTTCACGGTCTGGTGTTCGAAGTAGATCGTCGTAATGCCATGCTGATAAAAAAACTTAAGAGTCTTGAGCCTTTCATCAAGCTTTGCACCACTCAAATCAATGGGTGATTGATTCACCTTGGAGGCGCAGTTCTTCCATTTCTCGTTCAAATTAGCCCAGTACCATGGTGCCAGGTTTCCAGTATAGCCGTAATTTTCTAGAGGCGATTTTGCCAGGTGGACGCCCCCGTGGGGGTTTTCTGGAGTCTCGGTTTTGGGTTGATGCGCGGTGCTTGAGTCTTTTTCGGTTGATTTACGCACATCGCTTAAAACGGCCTCGATCGCAGTGCGCTCCTCATTGGCTTTAGTACTTGCGTAATACTTGGCGCCGTACCAGACAGCTGTCATGATGCCCGTGGCTATGGCGATCCCACCAAACCAAGCAGTAATTTGATCTAGTCCTTTTAGTCTGCGAGCCATTTAAAACTCCAAAGTCAAGCATCAGCTACATCTGACGTGCGAAGCAAGCGTGTAGCTTTGATTTTCCCGCTTTGAGGCGGCATTGTCAATCGACTTGGCTGATACATGATCAGCATGGATGTTTAAATCTTTGTGGCCACTAACATGCCATCGGCGATTGATGCAATAAACGAAAAGACCCGTGGGTCGTTTAATACGTGTTGATTGAAAGCTCTGACGGCATCAACGTGTGAGCGATGTGTGTCGTCCTTTGATGTGACGGCTCCCCGAGCAAGGACATTATCAAATATGATGAACCCCCTTGGGCGCACAAGCCGAAGGGCAACCTCCCAATAGTCTTTGGAGTGGCGTTTATCGGCATCGACAAATATAAGGTCAAAACTCTCAGTTTTTACGGAAGCCTCTAGTTCGGGAAGTTTGACTCTCGCTTCACCGACAATCAACTCGAGACGATCCTCCAGACCGGCAAGTTTCATATGCTCGGTGACTTTGTTTGCAAACTTAGGATTGTGTTCAATGGCGATGATTTTGCCGTCAATTGGTAATGCTGAAGCTAGGGCAAGAGTGCTATGGCCATAGTAAGTGCCGATCTCTAAAATCCGAGTCGCGCTAGAGGCTTTTGCTAACGTGTGGAGAAATGCCGCCTGATCTTTGGTGGATAGCATGAAGTTCCAAGGGTGCTGCCCACAGTCAAGTCTAATGTTCTTTAGCTGTGGATGAGCATCGCGACTATGGTCTTGTATGTAATCCATGACATCAGCTGGCTGGAATAGATTTTTAGGTTTTTCGCGCGGGTCTGTCATCGGGGCTCACGTTCAAGAGATTAACCAAATCGGCCCATAATATAGTCTTCGGTCAGTTTTTGTTTGGGCGTGTTAAATATCTGCTTTGTTGCTGCATATTCCACCATCTCACCTTGGAACATGAATGCTGTGTGATCTGATATGCGAGCGGCCTGCTGCATATTGTGCGTGACGATTAGAATTGAATATCGTTCACTCAGTTCCTTGATGAGTTCTTCTATTCGCGCTGTTGACGCAGGATCTAGGGCTGAGCATGGTTCATCCATCAAGATGACATCTGGATCCATGGCAATCGCCCGAGCGATACAAAGGCGCTGTTGTTGGCCCCCAGACAGAGCAATTCCTGATGAGTTCAGCTTATCTTTAACCTCATCCCATAACGCCGCGCGACGCAGCGAACTTTCAACGAGTTGATCATAGTCACCCACAAACCCGTTAATCGATGGGCCCCAGGTGATGTTTTTGTAAATTGTTGACGGGAATGGGTTTGGTTTTTGGAAAACCATACCCACTCTGCGGCGGATGTAGACCGGGTCAACTTTTGACGAATAAACGTCTAGATCACGATAGGTCACTTGTCCTGAAACGAGTCTGAATTCAGGAACGAAGTCATTCATTCGGTTAAAAGTTCGCAGTAATGTGCTTTTACCGCAGCCTGACGGGCCGATCAATGCGGTCACAGTGGCCGTGCCGACATCAAGCGAAACGTTTTTGACGATTCGTTTTTCGCCGTAAGCAAGCGTGACGTCTTTTGCAGAAAGTACCATGACTACCACCGATGCTTTCGTTCCATTCGGGAACGAATCAAAATCGCGAGCGCATTTGTCATTAGAACAAGGCCCATGAGGACTATAATAGCGGCTGCGGCGATGCCATGAAATTCTTCCTGTGGCCGCCCGGCCCAGTTGAAAATTTGGATGGGAAGCGTAGTGAATGAGTCGAAAGCGGACTCTGGCAGAAACGCAATATAAGTCACTCCTCCCACTAGTATGAGAGGCGCAGCCTCTCCCAGTGCGCGGCTCAGCGCAAGTATGATGCCGGTTAATATACCAGGTGCTGCAGCCGGGAGAAGGTGGTGCCACGTCGTTTGCCAACGAGTAGCACCCAGAGCGAGTGCAGCCATGCGGATGCCATTTGGCACAGACCGAAGGCTTTCGCGGCTTGCGATGATAATAATTGGCAGGATCATGATTGCCAGGGTAAAACCGGCCGCTAAAATACTTCTGCCGAAACCAAAGAATCGAACAAATACGGCAAGCCCTAGGATGCCGTAAACCAAAGACGGAACGCCGCAGAGATTGGCAATATTCATTTCAATGAATCGTCCCGCCCGCGTTTTTGGAGCAAGTTCTTCGAGATATAAGGCTGCGCCGATGCCAAGGGCTACGGAGATCATCGCGGTCATAGTTATAATGGCCATACTACCTGCCAGGGCGCTGGCAATTCCCGCCCGCGATGCTGCCCGGCTTGGGAAATTTTTAAGGAAATCCCAGTTTAAGTAGGACTGTCCGTCATGCCATATTTTAAAAAGTAATAGGACAAGCAATGTCACGACTGCCGCGGTTGCTAATGAAATGATGCCGTGAAAAAGCGTGGCCTGAAGACGGCGGCGGGTCAAATTATCGACAAATTGAGAGTCTAACTCTGTTGTTTGAGTCAGGGCGGCAGTTTTTTGTGGATCGCTGGACGTCATATCTTGGACTATTCCCAACTGCGCGTGAACCGGCGCACGATATACTGGCTGAAGATGTTCAAAATGAGTGTCATGACGAATAAGGTTGCTGCCACCGCAAAGATAGATTGATATTCAATCGTACCGTGTGGAACATCGCCCATCGCGACTTGAACGATATACCCTGTCATCGTCTGCATGCTAGTTAGGGGGTTAAGACCCATCGTCGGAGTACTTCCAGCTGCGAGTGCGACCGCCATGGTTTCACCAATCGCTCTAGAAAATCCCAAAATAAAGCTTGCCATAATGGCACTCATAGCTGAGGGCACGAGGATGCCAATGGTGACTTCTGATTTTGTCGCGGCCAGTGCAAAACCGCCCTCGTGGAGTGATCTAGGTGTTGCGCGAATAGCGTCGTCGCAAAGTGTTGTGATCATGGGAAGCACCATAATCCCAAGCACAATAGCCGCGCTCGCGGCATTAAAGACATCCGTCGAAGGGAAAAACCGTTGAAGCATGGGGGTCACGGTGGTCACTGCAAAATAGCCATAGACCACGGATGGAATACCAGCCAGTAGTTCGACAGTGGGTTTAATGATCCTCCGCGTAACTGGTGATGCGTATTCAGCCAGATAAATCGCGCTGGCGAGCCCAATAGGAACTGCAATGAGACAAGCGCCGAGCGATACCACAGCGGTACCACAGATCAAAGGTAGAACTCCAAAAGAGCGTGGTTCAATGAGTGGCGACCAATTTGTCCCAGTTAGATAATCCCAAAAAGGCACAGTTTTGAAGAAAGCAGATGATTCAATCGTCAGTATCAAAATAATAGCAAATGACGTGACAACAGAAATCCAGGCGCACAGTTGGAAAAATCGCACGATCAAGAGTTCACGCCAATTCACGCGCAAAATTGCCTGAAGATTCAGGTCGCCCGCCTGCGGCAGAGTGCTTGAAGGCATCGTCGTTAGGTGTCCTTCATTTGCGCGTACGCTTGGATGGGTTTCGTTGCTAGTCAAAGTCCGAAAAATCCCTTGTTTGGTTACGATTTCGACGGCTTTCTTTTGGGCACAGAAGCCCCAGGCGTTTTCTTAGCGTAGCGATCACCCGCAGTTTTGTAGTCATTATCACTAAGCGGAAGATAACCTGTCTCTGTAGAAAGTCTTTTTGCGTTCTCAAGGTAGTAGTTTACGAAAGCGTCGACCTGAGGTTTTGTCGTCGATGTAACGCTCACGTAGATAAAAAGCTGACGAGCCAGAGGATACGTCCCGTTTGCGATGTTAGCATCGGTGGGCTCAATGGGAGCCTTTCCACCATCGAGAAGTAGTGCTTTGACTTTGTTTTTATTCGACATGTAATAACCATGTCCAAAATAACCGAGTGAGAAGCGGCTAGCAGCAACACCCTTGATGATCATGTTGTCATCTTCTGATGCTGTGTAGTCAGTGCGGCAGGACTTTGCCTTACCCACGACGTCCTCTGTGAAATAGTCAAACGTGCCACTGTCCGGTCCAGGTCCGAACAGCTGAATCTTCTCTTTTGGCCAGGATTCGTTCACATCAGACCATAATTTTACTTTGGAGTTTGGTTCCCAGATTCGTTTGAGGTCTTTGAGGCTTATTTTTGAGATGAAATTATTTGATGGGTGGACCACGACTGTTAATCCATCGATCGCAACGGGTAACTCGATGAACGTTATTTTGTTTTTACGGCACTGCTCAAGTTCGCTGTCTCGAATCTGCCTGGAGGCATTGTTAACATCGATTTCGCCGGCACAGAATTTTTTGAAGCCACCACCGGTGCCAGAAGTCCCCACCGTCACCCGAACGGATTTATGGACTGCGCCAAAGTCTTCGGCGACG
>JBEIGW010000191.1:0-5529 GCA_040381655.1 Deltaproteobacteria bacterium | reverse complement strand
TAAGTCTTTGATTTGCGGGTAAAGCCAAAAACCAAAAAGAGTCACTCCCATGATGAGCAGAGCAAGACCAAAGGACGACGTTGCTCCGACGCCAAATAAAGATACAACACCTGCAAAGAAAATGGTGATGACCCCTAATGCCAGTAGGCCCACTAAAATGATGGGGGTGTAATCGGTTGCGAATGCTTCTTGCGACGTTATTAATGTAGCGCCGAGAACCACAGGCGCTAAGAGATTTCTAAACAAACGTGTCACTGGTCTGGTGTCCTTATTTGAGATTTGTTTCTGCTCATAGTCTACCAAATTAACTTATGGAAACCAGGTGCTTCGCCACATCTGGGATCAGACATAATTTAAGAATTTCAATCATTTCATGTGTTTGCCAACTTTGATGCGATTTCCCTAATATTTCTGAGGGTGTTTTCCGATAAGACTGGACGGTAAGGAGGGGTCTACCATGATTCGTGGCTTTTTGAGGAATCTTACAAGTACGCGGTTACCAGTCACTTTTTTAGTGGTATCTGGATTGGTTTTAGTGAGTGCTTGTAAAACCCGTGTGGCTAAGGTTGATCGATTAAAAGATCGTGACTCACTTGGCGGCGTCTTCGGCGGAGCTCCTAGTGATGACAACGGTGATCCAACTGTAACGAAGGATGAACCGAACAAAGTCCCGATCAATTCCGCCATGTGCAGGTTCATTGATCCCTCCAAGACGATCAAGGAAGTTGTTCCAGGTAGCCCTGCTGAAGTTGTCATTCCCATTTCAGAGTACACTCGTCGCCCTGACATTTTAAAGACGAGTGGCACGAACGTCAGTTTCGACTATACGGTATTTCAACGTCAAGATGGTTCACAAAAAACACTGAGCTGGGACCCGAATAAAGCGGGTTGGTATGCTGTCAACTACAGAGCCACCATCTCAAGATCTGATATCGAAGGCTGTACCATTGCAGCTGTTTCGACTTCGAAGCCAGAGTTACGCACATTCCGTGGATGTTTTGCGCCAGAGACGCTTATTACCATGGCAGATGGTCGTAAAAAAGAGATTCAGAAAATCAAGTTGAACGATAAGGTGAGAAATCCCTTGAACGGACTTCCGGCGATCGTGATTCGAATCACAAAAGGACCCGAGAGCGATAAAGGCATGCTCGAGATTGGCTTCAAGGGTTCCAGTAAGGTTGTCGTTACAAGTAAGCATCCGTTTATGACGCGTCAAGGCTTGAAGCAGGCCGACGAACTTACCGAGAAAGACGAGTTAGTGATCGGCAAGGACAGCTTTAAAAAGATTACACATATCGTTCGTCGGCCCGTGAAAGTCGATCAAAACGTTGTGAATATTGCTGTGACTGGTCAAACATTTGAAGCGTCAGATCATATGATCGAAGCTGACGGAATTATTGCAGGGGACCTGTTTTTGCAGGAAAAACTTGAGAACATCAAGAGTCTTCAAAGTGGTTTAGTTAGCTCGAAGTGAATCGCTGGAGAGTTGGCGCCATGCGTTATCGGTTTCTACCAGCACTTGTCTTGTTATCGGCCAGCCAGCTGATTGGTTGTAAACCGTTAAAAGTCAGCAGTGACAAGTCAAAGTCCCTTGGTGCTTGCCCGGCCGGATCAATCGATGCCTCCGGGTATTGTATTCGTGATGGTTTAATCTATCTTCTTCACGAGGCTCGTAGTTCGGAAGCAAACACATCAAATTCTACGACGACCCTCAACTTCGGCAAATTTTCTTTTATCAAAGGTGATAGGGTCTATGCGTTTGGACGCTTCTCGTTTGCTAAGGTTGGTTCCGGGGTGTTGCAAACCTTGGGGTTTAAACTAGGTGAGACGTCCTTGGGAGCTTCTAGTACGCAGTTCGTCGGTGACCAGGATTCGGGCGTCATGGTCTCTCGAAATACTATAGCCCAGGAGATTTCTGAAAATGCTGATACCACGTTCTCTCTGAGGGCGTTACCAACGCAGACTGGTATTTCCGGTGGATCAGATGGAGCGTTGTTAATTTTTAGACCCAGTCAGATCAGTGAAGCCGTAGCAGCTGCGAAGAATGGGTCGGGGACTGGCACCTATTTTGTATCTGATCTCATTGATTCGGATAAATTACTTGCGTCAGAGGTCAAGGCATCTGAGACGCCGACACTCATCAGCGCATCGACGGCTGATTCCAAATCTTCTGACTTGACTTTGATTCGGTCAGGATTTTCGTGGGAAGCGGCTGTTGGAAAAACGGCTGCTTGTGACGGAGTTCTTGTGACTTGGCACCTGAATGTGGACGGAAAGAAATTAATCAGTGAAGGGCCATATGCCCTGACGGCGTCGAGACCGATTGGATCGGCGTCTATGCAGGCTCTCAGCAGAGGTGGAGGGGGAGCGAAGACTCAGAATGTGACGCTCACAGCAACTCTTGATACGGGAGGGCGTTCAGAGCGTACCAGCTGCGTTTTAAAAGTGGGCGAGCCCTCGACTCTGTCGGTTGTATTGTTCAGGTCTACCTCAGAGCTTCTGAGTGAAATACAGAACGCTAGGCATTTGTTCCGTTTAGGAGGCGTTGCGGCCCCCGCGGGACGCTTTGCGAGTAACTCATCGGGGCCACCTATAGAGACTATTTTGCAGTTTAGTTGGGATCATATTCGCAGTGACGTGCTCATGACGGATGTGGCCGTGACGATGGGGGCAGAAGACAGGGTGAACTCGACCAAAGCATTCTTGCAACTTAGTAGGGCCCCCGACAGCCTGTCATCACATCTGGGTAAAATCACGCTGAAAGCTCCGGATCGTCCACGAAGCATCCATATATTCGATCTTGCTGCGGAAAGAAATCTGAACGATCAGACGAGGTTCTATGTGACAGGAATGGGCTTTAATAACGATTCAAAGCCAGTCATTTTGGATGCCGCCCAAATATTTTATCTCCACTTTAGACGATTGAGTGATCAACTATGAAAACGCAGATTTTCATTTTTGCAGTCGTTCTGACCAGCGGGTGCGCGCCCGTAAAGCTGGGAAGTAAGGAGAAAGCGTCCCAAAAATCAGACGATGGAGCGCAGCAGTCGCCACCTGCACAGGACGGGGTTGGCAAAGCGTCACCTGAGGGGTCAAATGCCGGAGTCAGCGCAACGAATCTGAGTGGCCGCCAAGTAGATCTTTATTCTATACGGGCTGGCAACGCCCAAGTATTTCTTCCGCCGGAGTTTGATAAGCTACCTTGTGCCTACTTTCGTCAAGGGCCGCAGTTCGAAATCCCGCCCATACCGGGGGGTCCACCACTTCCTATGCTGGGACCGGTTCAGAACTTTTATGCAGGTCAGTGGACTAAAGAGACAGAGTACTCTTTTAAGCTTTCCGTTTACAAAAGAATTTACCGAGATCCAGGCATTCCAGATTGGTTGTCGACCGCTCCGACGTCCCGTGCATCTGAGTATGTTTTAAGGCTCTTTGACGTGGTCATATCATCTCCGACTGCGGCCAACTGCAGTATTTCAGCGCGTGCGCTTAATTGACGATCACTCTTTTATACGTGCCGCATCGCGTCAGCGATGACCATCTTTGCGGCTTTTCTGGAGCAAATCCATGCAGTGCCAGCGGCAAGCGTTGTCAGCCACAGGGTATTTAGGAACCAGACTTTTGGATTAAGAGCCACCGTCAAAAATATCGGCGCAGAGAGCAGGCCAGCTTTGTAAGTGATTCCACTAAAATTTATCAGGATTGACGAGACGACGGTTAGAAGGACTCCAAAGCAACAACTGAGTAGTGCAAGGAAAAGCCCTTCAAACGCGAACATCATGGCGATTTCTCGCCGAAGAAACCCAAAACTGCGAAGAGATCCGATTTCCCGAGTTCTTTCGGTCACGGACTTCATCATGGTATTAGAAATTGATAGAACACAGATCGTGACGACGATAACCATGAACAAATTACGGAACGTGTTCGTGATATTCATGCTTCCGCGCAGGAAAGATCCAACCTGATGCTCTTTCCATGGGATCACATCAAGATCTAAACCCCTATCTCGAAGGCTTTTTTTGACCCTTGCTACAAAAGATGGAATGTTTGCGTTGTCTTTGACTCGCGCAGCGATCGTCGTGACTTTGTCAGTGTCAAGTAGCTTTTGAGCTAATGGTAGCGGAAGAATCACCCAGTACTTGTCCTGCTCTCGAAAGCCGCCGTCCACGATCCCGACGACTTTGAGGTCCAGAGCATTCACCTGAGCAGCCTCCGTTGAAGCACTCAACTGGAGTGATGCGCGATCGCACTTAAACGGCCGATCTTCGGGGACGTATCCGCCCTCGCGTCGCATGATCTTAGTGATGTCTCCGGTTGACTCACAGCCCATCATTTTCCCGAGACCGGTTCCGACTAGAACGGTGTTTTCCTCGGTTGTTTCGTGAAACGGCTTGCCTGCCACGGTGTTCCACTCCCACAGCCGGCCGCGCATCTGGCGGCCCTCAGGTACATCGGTGGATCCACCGACGAAGATGGCATTGTTTTGGCCATTTGAGACCATGCCTTTCACATCCAGAAATTTGACTCTCAAATCAAAGTCCTTGTCAGCCCGTAACACATCTTCAACGGCATCTTGCTCTGGTTTGGTGAGTGCGTAGGCGAAACTGTCCTCTATAAGTTTGTACTGGGCGTCTTTTCTCTGAATGAGCACGTCCCCTTGCATGCCGCGCATGCTGTAACCCTCTTCATTAACGCGTACCAAATCAATAAGAAAACCGTCGAATAGGGACACGGCTGTGAAACCTGCAAGAATAGCCAAACTACTAGCCAAGCTGTGTCGCCAGTTTCTCACGACATTTCTCCAGGCTATTTGGGCTATTCTTTGTTTTACAGCGTTACGCACTGATGAGCTCCTTTAGCGCTAATCCGCACTCGTTTACTATTAACGGATGAGGTTATTCACATTAAAGAGTGCGTCCGCGTGTTTTTCGCCGCGAGGTCTTTTGTAGTCAAGTGTTGTTATGGATGCCTTGTTTACGGCATCTGTGATCACCATCTTACTCACAAACGGAAATGACTTCCCTCCGTTTTCGATTTTATTTTTGTATTCAAATATGGCGCGTTTAAACACGTCGCCGCTCACCGTGAGAAATTCTGCCTTGATGCCGAGTCGATCCTTCTTGCTGACCCAATAGCGGATCTTGTCGTAGGTGACATTTTTGGATTTAGCTTTGAGTTCTAACTTCCAGGTGTCTTGTCCGTCGACTTTTTCTGATCCGGATATTGTGCCATCGTAGTCCCGCGCGTAATTGGTGGATGCGATGTCCCCGTTGGAAGCCTGTCCCATTAGCTTTTGTCGGGGTGATATGGCGACAGGCTTTTTGAGCCCTGGTTTAAAAAACCAGATATTTCGGTCGTTGAATAAAAGAGTTTCACCCTTGTTTCTTGCTGGAGCCGTGGCTTCTGCAAGGGCGTCGTTGCCTTTCACTTTCAAGTCATACGAGATAAGGCTTTGGGTGCTACCGTCTTTTGCTTGCACGTCAACGGCCCAGGATATCCCTTCAGTCACGGCAGCCGATCCACGTGATC
>JBEIGW010000190.1:0-5668 GCA_040381655.1 Deltaproteobacteria bacterium | reverse complement strand
TGATGACACAAAGTCTTTTCATGGATGATGTTAAAGCAAGCATGACGTCCTCCGTAGGGAGGTATCGGAACTTTTGGGTATAACTTAATAAATATTGTAAAAGACAGTCAAAACGGGTGATTGAAAATCCAAAAAAGTCGGATCCGATGTCAGTGTTTGAAGTTTTAGGGGCCGGCAAACCATGTTCTCAAAAGCAGGTGTGCAATCTTATCCTGGATCAACCATGGGGCAGAGTTTTGCCTGTTGGTCAGGATTACAATCCCAAGTTTTTTATCAGGGAAAATTGCAATCGAGTGCTTTTGGCCCACGGTGCTGCCAGTGTGGGAAATACGACGATTTCCGTCAAACATGTCAACAAACCAGCCATAGCCGTATTGAGTGTCGCTGCCATTATTGAGCTTTTTTGGCGTTGTCATTATTATTGACGACTCCGGGGTTAGTAGGCTCGAACCTCCACTCCACATGACGTGCCAGTTTCGCAGGTCCATTGTAGACGAATATATTCCGCCATCTCCCAGAACGGCACTGGTTTGACTTTGATCTGAGCGTTTATAACCGTTCGTTAGCATAGAGTAGCCGTATGCGCGGTTTGAGATAGAGCTCTCTCCTGGGACGTAAGCAAGACTGGTATCCATACCAAGTGGTCTAAATATGTGTTCGATTAAATATTGATGAAATCGCTTTCCGCTCACAGCAGAGACAATCTCGGCTAAAATGGCATAGCCTGTATTCGAATAGCGAAAACGCGTGCCCGGCGAAAAGTACGTCGATCGTTGCCGTTTCATGATCTCCAAGACATCCTTGTCTGTGACTTGCTTGGAGGAGTCACCTGGCAACAAGTTTTCGTAGTCGAGGAGTCCGCTGGTATGACTCAGTAAATGATGCAGCGTGATTCTTTTGCCGTAGGCGGGAAAGTCTTTGAAAATTTCGGTCAGATTTGTTTGAAGCGAGACCTTTTCTGCCTCAACGAGCTGAAGGATGGCGGTCGCAGTAAATGCTTTTGTCAGTGAGGCTGTTCTGAAATTGGTATCGGATGTAACCAACTCTCTGGCTTCAAGGTTTCGTAGACCGTAGTTTTTTTGGATGAGTACATGCTCGTCCGAGTAGATGGCAACGGCGGCCCCCGGGATATTGTCGCCGTCGTAGTCCTGCATTAGTTCATCAATTCTGGACTCGAGGTCGCCGACATTTAGCACGCCACCTAGAGCCGACGCTTTAGGAGTGACGACGGCGGCTACAGCGAGTATTAGTGGGAATAAAAAAACCTTAAAATTCAGCATGAAGAACGCCCCTTCGTCGCGTTTGACGCGAATCTTTGATAGAATTTCACCTAGTATATCAACACTAGCCACGAGTCGTGACATGAAAATTACAAGCCAAAGACTGTGCGTACTGCCCATCGCATTTTTATTTCTAGTCTTGTCTTGCAAAGAGCGTTCAGCGGCAGTTTCTAGACAAAGTGGCTACCAAAACTTGACGGTGGGCTATGCGAAAGAGGTCGTTCCTTTTAACCGTCTTCCCTTGGACCGTCTTAAGGCCGACGAAGAGATTTTTCGCCGTAATGGGTGGAATTTGCCGAAGGAAACTAAGATAGTTCAAGCCCATAATGGTGTCGACTACGGCATCAGAGTTATCAATCCAGATGACTTAAAGACATTCGTGGCGGATGGAGATATTGCCGTTGACTACGACCCAATATATGACCCTAACAGTCTTATCAGAGAGTCTAAATTAAATGATATCCGGCAAAAGTCAGCGGGAGAAAAGATTGAGCAAGAAGACATTGGATTAAACCATCTGATTCTGGTCAGGCTTGGTGAAAAAGGCATGAGTCACGCAAAAATGGTCGTCACCCGAGGTGGCAGGCTGTGTCATGTAGACTCTCCAGAATCGATGTCTGATTGCAGTTGGGATTCCTCTTTCACGCATTTTTTCAGGGTAGAGACGACAGCCGACGTGCGTCAAAACGTCAGTAAAATGCTCGATGTTTTGAAGGAACGCGCGTCAGCGTTCGACTACGACTCGTTTTTGTATACGGATATTTATGTGAAAGGTGTTCCTGCATTTCAAAGCCGGATGAAAAAATTTAATGAAAGTAAATCGAGTAAGCTGCCGCCCCTCTATTGTTCTGAACTTCCTTTTTCGATCTATTCCATGGCGATGGGGCGCAACATGCTTGAGACGAACTTCAATATGATGGATTTTGCAAAGCAGATTTCAGACATGCGCTCGGAGCAAAAATTTGCTCCATTTGTGAATGACGAGCTCATGCAGCAAAGTTTATCTGCGTTTGTTCTTGGTGCTTCCACGGTTCCTGAAAGCATCCGTCCGCTCATCTCTGGCGGTATCAAGCAGTTGCTAACAAATGGCTACATGGGCGGCAGCCTTCGTTATTTAGTCAAGAAATACTATCCATCTCTTGTTTTACCGCAGCATTTTATGTTGGCGGCAATAAATCCCGAAAAAGTTCCCGGCGCTCGTGTTGTGTACATTGGTAGTATCGAAGAGCGCGCAGTTGAAAAAAATCGCGCGTACTTCAGCACATTAATTCAAGAAACTGGTCGGGTTGCGATTGCCAATTACTTGCAGCGAGTCAAAGACTGGTGGAAGAATCCCCCCCCGGCTGAAGACGATTCGAATCTAAATCTTAATGACGCTGGGTTAGATAGCGTGAAGCCATCTTATATAGAGCCCGACTATTCGCGTTAAAATGCTTCTAATATATAGAGATAAAGCGCAGGAGTTCTTGGCTCTGAGCGATTAAATCCGATGTCGAGTCTTGCGTTAATTCTTTGATTTCTAGTCAGGCGGTACCGTATCCCGCCGCCCCAAGCAACTAGTGGTGCTGCTTCAGATAGCTGTTGCCCAGTGGGAGCGACTTGTCCAGCTGCTGCAAAAAATACGAGTCCATATCGGCGAACGATAGGTCTTCTGATTTCTGCCTGTGTCACCAGCATTTGCTCATCTCGAAAGCGCCCCAGGTAGTAGCCGCGCAGCAGGGCGTTACCCCCTGGCTGGGCAAGGTGGTACCAAGGCACATCGCCGTTAGAAAATTGGCCATAGAGTTGCAATGCTAGGGTAGTCTGTTGATCCAGAGGTATAAACGTGGCGTTATTGCTCCAAAAACGAATATTTTCGAAGTCACTTCCCAGTGACTTCGTTGCTCGGTATATATCCCAGGAAATCCTCGTGCCGGTGTGAGGGTCAAAGTCGTCATCGTTATCTTGGTATTGCCAGCGTAAAGTCAAATTACGACTGATTCCCCCAAAATGCCCACGGTAGTTTTTTCGGGATAAAAGGCCATTTTGGGCAAACGGTTCAAATTCTGTGATGTCCTGGTGGATGCCGAGGCCAAATTGATTTTTGGGATTAAACTTTGGCGCTATTCTGAGCGCGATGCCAATCTCCCTTGTACGCATGGTGTAGAGATCTTTGTCTTCAAATTTAGTGCGGTTTCCGACACCAAAAAAGTAGTCAGGATACCGCGTTAATTTAAAATGAGTTCTGATCGAAAAGTATTCGTCATCATCATATAGTTCAATAATTCCCGCATTTAAAAACTGCTGACGCTGTGTGAATGTTACACCAACGAGTACAAAGTCGCGTCTAGATTTGAGCTTGGGCCCTAAGTATACGAGTGCTCCGCCACCACCGATTCCTGTTTCTGGAGAGGAAAATAAGGCGGGTATTCCGGTGAACTCTGAAGTGGCCCTGTTGTTCTCGTCGTCCGGAGGTTTTTTAGACGATTCTTCTGCTCGCGCCTTACCGAAAGCTGAGCCGTCAACGATATCGGGTTGAGACGTGGTTACTTCGGATCGAGCCATCTGACTACAAAGGAGAATGATCGCCGACCCAACCATTAACAGTGTCGAAAGCGAAGTTTTTCGCGGGCATAATGATTTCAATGACAGCCTCGTTAGTTGAATTTCCATTATACCATGATCGATTTGGGAGTAAGTCATAGAGGTCTCTACAAATAAAAACGAGGAATTTCCTATTAGCTCGGAAATCCCTCGTTTTTATGTGCGGTTCTGCCCAATTAGAGCGGCCGCGTGCTCTCTAGGTTTGGGAAAGCCATACCAGCTTTCCTTTCGATCTCTTTTAGCGAGACCTTGTAGTCCCGCCAATCGCTCGAGATCGAACCTGAGCCGCCACGTTGTTGTTCTTGGCAAGCTTCGTCTTTGTTTGCGACGGGATCCCTGCCATGGGACGTGACGTTTGGCATGATGACGGCGATATAGCCCATGGGTTTTTTCTCGTCATCATCTTTGTAAACGACTATGACTTTGTAGAAGGCTTCAGGGATTTGAATATCACCGTTACGCCCAATACCTTCACGACCATCGCGAAGAATCGTACCCGCATACAACTGTAGCTTTCGACCTTCATCCCTGACTAGGTCTCGGCTGTAAGATTCAAGATCCGCCCAGATTCTCCGGTTTAGAAACGCGGATTGGGGCGCCATGTTACTCATGTAAAACGTAGCCAAATTGTGTTTTGGCTGATCTGTCCTGTCCGCAGAGGGTGCTTGGTGGCCTCGATCGAAACACGTGCTCTTGTAGTCCTCGGGTATGACGCCGAAATTTCTCTCGCGCGTTTCGAGGTACGTGTTTAGGATTGAGTCGCTTTGGAATTTGTCGGATCTCGCAACAACTCCTAAGTCTTGTTTGACAACCTGCCAAGCTGTCCATGCTGGAACTTTGGCTTTTGAGTCAAACGAGACCACGAATTGCTGACGAGATAAGAAAACGTCCTCGCTCGTAGCGACTCTTTCCGAAATGATCCTCGGGAAGCCCCCGAAGATATTTCGATTGCCTGTCAGGTCAGTATCCCCGACCACCAGCGCTTTGCCAATTTGCCTTGGCATGACGATGGACGCTTGCAGGCTATCCGTTAGCGTCGAGTTTTGCTGGCTGCGCGGACGGCATCCAACAAGGGCGGCAATCCCTGCCAACCCGATCACTGCCACGCTCCTAGTGAATCTCATTAGCACCTCCAAATGGTGAGGGGATTTGAGATGGACCTACTCCTTAGATCCTAGGCTAACAGTAGCTTAATATTTTAATAAAAGTCAATAGAATACTTTAGAATGTATTTAAACATCTATAATATTTGCCAAATAATAATAAGCCCAGCTTATGAGTGCTGGGCTTAAGTCCATGTCCTTGCGCAACGTACTAGTTTGTGGTTCCAGTTGTTTGTGGTGCTGGTTGAACTGCGTTTTGAGCAGGGACGGCGTACGTATGGTAGGTGTAAGGTCCTGCTTGCACCTGGCCAATGTACTGATACTGCGTTGGCGCTGTTGCGGTGCCCGTTGATGTCTGACCATTAACTGTATTTGTTGGATAATAATAATTTGCGTTCGCTGCGGAGTTGATCGGTACGCAACCGTATGCGGCATAATTCGACGCTGTTTGTCCCGATGGCAATGCCAATGTTGATGCGGCATTTGATCCCGTAAATATTCCAATCAACGATTGAAGTGTTCCCGATATCGATTCGGTGATGCCATCTCCGCTCGCCAAGGAGCCGCCTAAGAGATTGCTGAATATGCTAGAGCCGCCATTACTGAAGGTGCTGTAGATGTTATCAATCCCAATATTCGGTTGGGGCTGTGTAGGAGCGGCCTGGGATGCCTGCACGGAAGACGGAATGTAGTAACCTGGAG
>JBEIGW010000189.1:0-5733 GCA_040381655.1 Deltaproteobacteria bacterium | reverse complement strand
GTTTTTCCTAAAGCCTATGAACTGCCCCCATCATCACTTGATTTACTCAAGTCGCATGCGTAGCTACCGTGATCTCCCTTTACGACTTGCAGAATACGGCACCTGCTACCGCTACGAGCAATCAGGCGAGCTCTCAGGCCTTATCCGCGTACGCTGCATGTCCATGAATGATGCCCATATTTATCTGCGAAATGATCAGTTTGAGGAAGAATTCCGTAATCTGATGAAAATGTATCAGGAGTTTTACGACACGTTTAAACTCTCATCGTACCGCTTCCGCTTATCTGTGCGTGGCAAAGAAAACGCCCACAAATTCAAAGGTGATGCGGCCATGTGGGATAAGGGTGAAGCCTTACTGGCAAAAGTTCTAAACGATATCGGAGTGGACTATTATGTGGGCGAAGGCGAGGCCGCCTTCTACGGCCCGAAAGTCGACATCCAGTTTAAAAACCTCATGGGCAGAGAAGAAACTGTATCCACTATACAAGTGGACTTCTTAAGCCCTGTGAACTTTGAACTAAAATACACGGAAGCTGGCGGCGGAGAGGGCGTACCTGTCATTATTCACCGTGCGCCGCTGTCTACTCACGAACGATTCATCAGCTATCTAATCGAATACTACGGCGGCGCATTCCCAACTTGGGCATCTCCCGTGCAGGTCAATATCATCGCAGTCAATCAAGACTGCGAAGCCTTCTGCAAAAACCTCGCAGACGAACTTCACCAAAGCTACATCCGCGTCGAAGTGGACACGTCAGATAATAGCTTTAATAAGAAGATTCGTAACTCCACCGTCCGCAAAACCCCGATAACTTTGATTGTGGGAAATAAGGAAGTGGAAGAAAACAAAGTTACCATCAGGCGCTACGGCATCGATAAACAAGAGACCATGGGTGTCAGTGAGTTCAAGTCCATGCTCATGGATGAGATCAAAACTCGCAAAATGCTGCGCGAACCAATGAGCTCTCTTCTATAATGGGACACTGAGCCTCCTCAGAAAAGTAGACACCGTCCACCACCAGTAAGTATCGTAATTATTCCAATGAATTCAGAGACCAGGCGGAACTGACCCATCTACCGGACAAACTGGATTTCTTCCTCTGGTAGGCTATTCTGCGATTTTTACTATTCCAATATATGTGATGGCGTCAGGCATAGACTCTTTCGCTTTTTTGACTGAGGCAACAAGCTTATCTCCGTTTTTAGCAGGTACCGGTATTACATTCATGACTCATAGTGTACGCAGCAGTCAAAATCTTTACTCTTAAGAAAGGAGGGTGCCTCAAATCCATCTTTGAAAAAAATTTCCTTTCATGCCAATGGTTCGGCAGACTGTCATTTTTGGAGATCCAAGCAGACCTCTAAGACCGCCGATCACACAATAGTCAATCAGTCGTTTGTCCCCATTAAAAAATAGCTGCAGATGCGGGGATCGTGTTGAGCATGAGTCGTAAAGTTAATTGCTGGGATAATGCAGTGATCGATAGCTTCTTTACTACTCTCAAAAAAAAGCTAATCCACCGTCAAAGTTGGTTAAACGGAGGGCAGGTGATCCCAGCAGTGTCTGATTACATCCTGAACTTCGACAACCGTGAGTATCGGCATTCATCGATTGGCTATCGAAGTCCAGCCGAATATAAAGGGCTGATAGTGCTGGCGAAAGCCACATAAGAAAGCTGTCTATTGAATCGGGTCAACTTTAGTCAAAAGCGATTATCCGATGTCGACTGGATCTTTAAAGATGATACGTCGAAATGTTTTTAAATAGTCAATGCTAGCCGTAGGAGAGACTGATTCAAAACGTTGAGTCGTTATCGATACTGGGTTGCAGCGGTATTATGCCTTATCTCAGACCCGTGGTGCTGAGACACTAAAATTTCTTCAAAATATTTTAGTTTATCATTCTGATCCCTAGAACAAGGGCGTGTATCAGGATCGCGCAAAAAGAGTGTCTATCTCTTCCGTTATCGGAACTGCGGCCTTAACGCGCTTTCGGGGCGTCTAAATTTGCACCGCATCACTCGCTGCTGACTGATCGATCAATGCTCAATATGGTGCGTGTCTCGCTTTTACTCTTTAGCGATACAAGATTTACCCTTATCACCATTTCCATGGGATTCGATGCACTTGAGAACCTTGATTCCCTTGGAAGCATTTTCAAGGCACCACATTCCGTCTTTTCCATCACCAAATGACTGAATGCAGGGTTGAACGGCACTAGAGTCCTTCACTACCTTGATGCAGTGGGAAGACTTTGACCCCTCACCAAATTGCTTAACACAAGCCCGTTGAATTTTTTCTCGGGGCGTATCTTCTGCTCCGCCGCCCATAGTTGCGCATCCAGGAAAATACACAAAAACAGCGAGAAGTCTGGCGGCACAAGCGATACCGAACCGTAGGTTTTTGAAATTAGTCATAGTATGAAAATCCAAATAAGAGGGGGGAAATAAAAAACTAAAACTCAGCCAGTTAATAAAAAATTCGTAGTCAAATTTTCATATGACTACGAATTTTAAGCCCTTAACAAAATCTGCGCTTAAGGAACTAAGCCCATCTCAAATCAAAAAAGACTTAGAGAGTGGTAGCAAATGGCTCGCCTTTTCCGGTGTAGCTTCCGTCACACTTAAAAGTAAGTTTAACTTTGTAGTCGTCCATCTGCTTGTCTGATTTGCCGCCTTTGAAGATAGCGCCAACAACTCCAGCAACGCCTTTGGTAGTTTTGTCTTCGCCTTGGTAATTGGAGGACTCATCAACTACGATGAAATCTTTTTTACCGTTGCGGAAGCAGTGCTCTTCAGCGCGCGCTTTAGCGCCTTCCCAAGCAATACCTTCTTCGAAGCTGTTGGAGACAGCGATAGCTTGACCGCCTTCTTTCTTCAGAACGTTTACTTTCGCTTCGATTCGCTTGCCTACTGTTACACAGCCGCCCAAAGACAGAGCAACAACAGATAGACCCAATGCAGAAAACAGTGACCATAGTCGCATACGAAATACTCCTAATAATGATGATATTAAATTATTTACATTCGCTCCTTGGTTGTCAAATTTATTCAGTGATTTATGGAATTTCTCAAAGCATTGAGTGCTCGCGGTCACCGAACAGTTTGTGTGAAAAAAATCTAAAGCACCAAAATCTAAAGCCCCCCCCCGATGCATGTTAAATAGTGATATGACGCTAAATCCCTGAAAGACAACTGGAGAAAATAATTAACCTTATCTTTGTTTTTCATTTCGGAACCAAATCAGCACTAGGCTGGTACGAGCACGAAGTTTAAAGAGTTCTAATGTAGGTCTATCATATGCTCCACCAGCTCCTCCTGGGCCAAAAAAAAACTTTGAGCCGAAGATTTCGCGATGCCGGGATTGAGGTCATGATGATCCCAGCTCAGTTTGTAAAGCGATTTGTCAGAACGAACAAAAGCTACGCTGCCGACGCGGAAGCTATCACGCACGCGGTTATACACCCTTCCATTAGAACTGTTCCCTTGAAAAGGAACTGGCATCTTGACCTTCAAATGCTTCACAGAGAAAGAGAACAGCTTGTCGCAAGCAGAAACATGCTAGTCAATCAATTACGAGCTTTTTTGTATGAACGTGGAAAAATCGCGAAGTTAGGAAAGTTAAATGCCATTAAATTGACGCGTAAAACTCTTTTAGAGCATGGTTTTAGGGGCGAGTTTCGATCCTGCATTGAGCGCATGCTTGAGCAATAAAAATACTTTGGGGACATGATTCAGCGCAATGCGGAGCGGATACTGGCCACGGCAGCTCAAAATCCTGACATCCAGCGTCTACTAGATGTCCCGGGAATTGGCATTATGACTGCTGCGGCACTGGCTGCTAGCAAAAAACTAATGGTCATAATAATCCGTTTAGGGAACACAAGCACCTCCTCCGAGGTACAAAGAGGTAAATCGAAGAACGGCCTAATCCTAATTGATCTTTAGCGGATTATTTTATTTCAATATTTATGTTCGTTTAGGTGCCTACAAATCGAACCGCGTCTTTTGATGGGTGACCAAACCCCGGTTCTTCTGCAGATCAGTTAACCCTTAATGATTCAAGTGGGTGTTCCAATTAAATAGGTTACCCTGATGGGAGTCATTGGCACTTTAATGATCCCAATGTCCCAATTAAATGCATTCTTGGGCAAAGACTCCACAAGCTCTGTCATTTCCTCAGGCGAATAAACTCGCAGGCAAGACACAATCCCATCCCACAGAGTGCACAATGGAATGAGTGGGATAACATATGTGAAAAATAGTCGGCTGATTCGAAATGGCCTGACAAAAAGCATCATCACAAACATTAAGGGAATACCTGCAAAAAGCTGCGCAAATCCATGCGGAGATCGGCTGACGAGCTCCATAATCGCGATCGGTTTATTTTTACGAACTGCATCATGAAGAACTTCTCTAGCAAGCTTGGGCGGCAAATGATGGAAGGCATTGCACATGAGTCTAAGTCCATCAAGACTGTCTGGAACACTTGTAGCATCAACTGAATGCTCCACCACATTAATAGGAATGTTACTATGTTCTTTAGCGTAGCGAAGTCTTGGAACATTGGGATGAAGATCGGTTAATGTTAGTTTGACATCTTTGCGGCCTAGTTTAATCAGTTCCCTGCAAATTGAGATGGCTGGGCCGCCGCCACCACTGCCCATTTCAACGATAGAGTTAGTGCCAAACGATTTCATGCTCGCGTCAATTTTTGCCGCGAAGCCCGCAAACGGCAAAGATGCCAGCTCTGCCATAAAACTTAAGTAATCTGTCAGTCCATCTCGAATGGGTGCAGGCAGCCATGTCTGATCTTCTAGTTCCATCAAGTGAAGTCTATTCACGTTTGGTACCCCTCCTGAAGCCTCATGCCTTGATGAGTCTTTCGCCTGACTGATATAAAGACTTCAGATGCCGTCGAAACATGGCCATGACAAACAAGTGAAGGATGGCTTGGGTGTTTTTGTAAATCCACCAAGGCAATGCCGGTACAAAATCAAAAATCGCGACTAGGACAAACTTACCATTAAGAACTTCTCTGAATTCAAAGCGACCTCTCGGATGAAATTTCGAACTCAGCAGTAGGCCGCCCGAGATATAAAACATCTGACGATGCTCTGAACTTCGATCTTTTCCATAGGTGAGCTCTAAAAGGGGCACATCAAATCTCGCAAAGATAGGCCTTAATATGAAGGCAAGGCTCCCATCAGCGTCCTGGCGTACAAAGATGAGTGGTCTGAAAAACTGAATGAGCCAATTGGCGTATTCTTTTGTCACCCAAGCAGCTGTTAAACCCATGATGAGTGGAAGTCTCTGCACGGAGCACACGAGATTGACTATTGCCTTTGCCGGCGTCTTAGCAACACCCGTCGGGGGGCGGGAGATCTGGCTGGCGACTGGCAAGGCCTCCTGTGATGGTTTAAGAGCTTCAGCAAGGCATTCCTTAAACCCTTGAGGCTCAATTCCAAGTTTTTCCATAAGACTTAAGTCTCTTGCCACCATCTCATGTCTTAAGCTTTGGACCAACGGTCCAATGAGCTCTCGCGGCGCTCCTGTAACCAACGTAACCCAAAGTCGCGACAGGTTTGGGCTAAATAAAAAAATCGGCAGGAAAATTCTTTTCTTGCCAATCTGTCTGGCAACTTCCCTCATCATATCGATATAGGTCATCACATCTCTACTACCCAAATCATACTGGCCACTTTGAATCTCAGGATGTTGGATTAATCTAGTG
>JBEIGW010000188.1:0-5739 GCA_040381655.1 Deltaproteobacteria bacterium | reverse complement strand
GGTTGACGTCCGCAACGAGCGGAGCAACAATTTACTATCGAACAGATGGGCAAAATCCAGATTGCGGAGGGGCTTCATCGACCCTTTATTCTGGGTCTTTCTCCATCACGTCTTCAGCGACGATCAAAGCAATAGCTTGCTATAGGCCTTCTTTCAACGATTCCTCTATCACAACGATGACCTACATTGTCAATGTCGGCAGTTGCGGGTCATCTGGTAGTTGTTATGCAGATGCGAAGCTGAAGGCGGAAGGTTTCGCGTTTATTTCAGGGACAACTCAATTGCTACAGTTCGGGCCTGCAAATCCGTCTTGTGAAGGAACGAGTTGTTTCAAAATTTGGAGAGAATATAACGGAAATAAATTTTTAAATGCGAGCGGCATTTGGAAGTCAGGAGCATCTACATGGCAGAAGAAATTAATCAGCAATGGCGAACGATTCAAAGATGAATATGCAGCTTTTCCAGCCGACACCCTGAATTTTGAAGGTCTTAGATGTCCAGTTAATAGTTTTGTTTATCAGACTGCACCATCTGTAATGGGGCAGTGTCTTTATTACGAGTTCGCGCAACAGTCGATTTTGGCTATTGCTGACTGGAACACGCAATCTTCTGGGGCGGGTGCAAACCCGTCATTTTTCGAGGGCAACCCAGACATTTGTAGTATCAAAGGAATGAGAATCCCAACCATCGTCGAAACCTCTATTAGCACAAATCCTTCGAACAATTTACACTCTTACAGCGAGACGTATTCAGGCGAAGGAGGAATTCCGAGTGATTCAAATAATCCTTCCGATCAGAGTAAATATTTTTGGACATCAACGGCCCATGGCTCTGGTACAAATAGGTTTTGGGCATGGTCGGGAAATAGCACTCGCGGGGACGTCTCTAGCACCGTGAACTACGTGCGCTGTGTTCTCCCGTCTGAGCCTGTTCTTTTTTGCGGGCAGACGGGCAATAGTTGCTATGACAACAGTATTGTCACAGCTGCACGCAATGCCTACTTGTGGGATGGGCAGGCAATTGAATACGTCCCCACCGAGACGAGGTGGAATTCGTCTAACTTTAATAAATTTTTCGTTTGGAAGGAGAAAGTAGGAGTCCGGGTCCTTAAAGCAAATGGACTTTGGAATGGTGATAACGACTGGCAGAAACAGTTGGATCGTCCTGGCGTAAATTTTTTTGCTGAGGATTTTACTGATTTTGCAACTCTAGCTGGCAGATCTTGCATTCCTAGTGTTTTTTTAAATCGGAGTGATATGACGGCCGAAAACAAGTGCCTTTACTACGATGTAGGAAGTGACCCGCAATGGCTAAATGCATTTCCCGGCACGATTGCTGAACAATCGCTTGAAAACTGGAATGATGCCAGGACAGGTAACGGAGCTGCGATGTCGTGGTATGAGGGCAATATCAACACTTGCGCCATCAAGGGGATGCGACTTCCGACTCTCTATGAGACTACAGCCACGAAACCAAGCGGAAATCAATCATCAACGATACCGATTGAGGTTGGTATAAATCCGATTTTTGCTGGGAGTAGAGGCGTTCCACACATAGCGTCTAGTGTCATCACCTGGACTGCTACGGGGCATTCCTCTGCTGCGGGTAGATTTTTCTTTTATTCGGGGTCCTCAAGCGGACCGTCCTCGGCTGTTAAGCCAGATGCGTCGACGAACGAGAGTGCTGGAGTACGATGTGTGCTGCCATCGAGTGAGCCGAATGCCAAGATAACTCAACATCCTGTAGCCGTGCTTTATTCGAGTCAGCCGCCAACTTTTTCTGTTCAGGTCCAAAGATTCTCTGACGTAGACCTAAGCTATCAGTGGCAAAAAAGCACGGACGGCGGTTTAATGTTTACTGATCTCGTCGGTAAAACGTCTAGTTCGATGACCGTGGATAGTGTGTTAGGATCTGACCATCGAAGCCTATTTCGGGTCGCAGTTAATGTTACAAGCACCGCAAGCTCCTTGTCACCACTTAGAATTTACAGTAGCTCGGCCAGTTTATTCGTGGCGAATCGTCTAGTTACATGTGGAGAATCCGCGTTGAACGGGTGCTATGGAAACACTCAAGCTATGTCAGAGGGGCTTGCTCTTCTTACGGATGGGACATTAATTGAATTGGCAGAAGCAAGCGCTGGATTTAAAGTCTGGAAAGAATATTTTGGCCAGCAGCGAGTTTTGCCTGCGTCGGGGCTTTGGGATGGCTCGACAAGTTGGCAGAGGAAGCTTGTGCGAAATGGGGAGGATTTTAGCGCTAGAACGGATGGATCGCAGTATTTTACGGCTCACCAGTCATTGGCTGGGCGCGTTTGTCCAACTGCCGTATTCATAAACCGAATGAAAATGACTGAATCAAATCGTTGTTTATACTACGATACAGGCACTTCAACCTCGCAATCTCTGGTCGGCGCTCAACTTGGCGTAGAGAAGGAAGATTGGATTTCTACGTACAACTCGGTGTTTTCAGGGGCGGGATCTTCGCTATCCTGGTACGAAGGAAATGTAAAATTTTGTGCGGACAAAGGGATGCGTCTGCCAGTGCTTTATGAGACCACGGCCACATCTGCACCTCCATTTGTGCCCCTTGATGCTAACTTTACGCTTGATGGCAGAGGCGTTCCAAATTTAAGAGTGGGCATACCCAGCTGGACAGCTTCTGGTCAGCAGGAGCTGCCCAACTATTTCATTGCTTGGAATGGAGCTGCTTCGACAGTCAAAACAAGTAGCTCTAGCACGAATGATGTCCGCTGCGTTCTTCCCTGAACTCCCCAGCAGCCTCTTATTTCGGAAGTGAAAATTTTATTTAAGTGTAAAATGCGCCTTTAGAAGAGCACTCCGCTGCCTAACAAGATGTAGACATTGTTCCCGGTAATAGAAAGGCTATTTCCTGTTCCGCCTCGTCCCTGGACCATTTCATAGAGAAGTTCTAGATCCACGGCCCAGCGATTGAAAAAGTGCATCATGAGTCCGCCACCAAAGGAGAATCCGATAGTATCCGATGCAAACTCGCCCGCCCCACCTGAGACTGGCTCAAAAAGAATCCGACCCAGGCCAAGACTTGTTTCGGCATAAGGTTTATATCTGGCGTCCATAGAGATCGTGGAGTCTCCCGTGGATACAACCATGGGTAATCCGACCCCAAGGGGGAAAATTCGGTAGCCTGCATAGGCAGAGTGATAGGCGTCACGTTTGGTTTCGCCGTCTGTACCTTGTCGAAATCCTAACACCAGTGCCTGGTTTGTTCTAAAATAGCGTGAGTACTCGTAATTCATAACCGAGGCCTGTCCTGTGCGGTTATTCTCGCCGTCTGATTTAGAGAAGCTGAGAGTTCCAAGTCTGAATGTACCGTGGGAGTCCTTCAAGTCAGATCCAATACTGCTAGCTGCGTAAGAGACTTGGCTGAAGATTGACCAGGCGAGGCCTATCGCAGCGCTAAATAACTTCATGGCTGACGTTGTGCTCATAGTCTTAGTCATCCATTATTTTTTTTGTTCTAGTTGCTTTTCGATGGTGCCAATCATCTTAGCTGTATCGGGATTTTCCGGATCAATTTCCAGAGACCTCATCCAAGCAGCCTTCGCCTTCTTTAGGTCACCTTTCACAAAATTTGCAGCAGCTTCGATTTCCCAAGCGGCAGAAATATTGTCGTTCATTGACTTAATGGCCTCTGCTGTTTTAAGGGCCTGGTCTACTTGCTTGGTCATGATTTCTCTTTCGGCCTGCAATACTAGTTTGATGATTTTATTCATATCCTGGAAAGAGCCAGGATTAATTGGCTTAAGATTAGTATCAAATTCAATTCGAGATCCGCTTGCATTCGGAACGTATAAATTTTGAGTTATGAAACCAGATTTCTTGATCTGGATGATAATGGGACCGCTGTTTGCAGCAGCTCCCAAATCCCCTATCGAGCCCTCATAGGGTGTTTTGCCGAGGGGCTTTGGGTCGAGGCGACCAGGTTGCATAACCAAAATTTCAGCCTCACTCGGATTGCTTCGAATGCCGACCGTGCCGCAGCTCATCAGTAGCTGAATTGCGGATGCCGATAAACTGAAAGCAAGTACCCTCTTTATGAGTTTTAGTCGCATCATCGTCGTTTCCTGACCGGGCAAAAAATTTGACCTCTACCCCCTAGTATAACCTCCCTCGCGCAAAATCGTTAAAAACGGTTTTGAGATTTCAGAAGGGTCTTAAGTGAAGGCTTGGCCAGCGAGACGTGAGAATCGACGTTAAATTGCATCTTTTTTTAAGCTTTGATTGCTTTTTTATATCCAAAAAAATCATTAAAAACAGATAGTTAAGTCGATTTTTGCGTGTGGGGCTAAAGTCGCTCAAGGTGTGGGCCGAAGCTTTAAATTGAGGGGGTTTAGTTTAGTAAGCCCTCGCCCGGAGAGGAATAATGGGAGCTTTTGGTCTCAAGACTAGGTTTATCGCAGCTAGGATTTTTTTCCTGCTGATTTCACTGTCGTTTTTAGCGCAAGGTTGCATGAAAGGCAGTAAGTCCGTCAAGGCAGCCAAAGATGGCTCAAATTTCGTCACCACTGTTCCAGACTTTAACGGTGTCTATGCAGCAAACAAGAGCCTTTCAGACGCGATCCGATTCGTTATCGCGACAAAAGAAGGCAGCACTTTGCCGGGTATCGCGACCGAGTTTAAAGCTTTTGATATTACCGCGGCGAACCAGGCCGGTATTGGTAAAGATGCAATTGTCGCCGAGCTTGGCGCGAAGTGGAACGATACAAACTTTGTAATGGATAGTAAGGGTATATTGTCCGGCGCGACATGCGATGCCGGAACCACCAGAGATTCCTGTGTTGGTATTTTAACAGGTGCTTCTAAAACGACGAACCAGTTGGGCGAGACATCGGTCGGGTTTACCACTCCAAACTTTCCGAGCGGTATCATTGCTGTAGCGGTGCGAGTGCCAGAAAGTTCGACGGCGTCGGATTTGCTGCAGTTTGTGATTATCCGAATAGCGTCGAATGAAGAGTTCGCAACGAGTGGGATCGAAAAGCTAGATTCATCACTTATTGTGATCCCTACCCTTTTCGGTGCCAAGGGTGAGCAAGTTTTAAAAGCTGGTGTGACCTTTAACTTATCACTTGTTGTTCCTGGTATTCCTAATACCACATTAGGCAAAGGCTTTGAGTTCAACTTTCAGGTCGATGGCATGGGAGATTTTTCCACTGATAAGAGCGTCGTATTACCATCCGGTAAACTAAAGTGTGAATTTAGAAACTCTCAGTGTGTCGTTCCCGGTGGTCCATTCAAGGTTTTAAAACCAGGTAAGATCAAATTCACTGTGACGCCTCCTAATGCAAGGTTTCCTGTAAAGCCAACGTCTTTGGAGCTGCCAATCACGACTGGTGCAGCAACTCGTATGGTGCTCTCTTTGACTCCAATCGAATCCGGTATTAACAATGCATGTGTTACAACATCGTCTGTCGATCAGCCTTGTCTCGAGCTGAGTGCAGACGAATCAGAGAGACCGCTGTATCCGATTATCGTCGATCAAGCGGGTAATTTCGTATCAAAAACCGAAACACAATGGATAGCCACCGGGCCTTCTTCAAATGGCAACTTCCTTAAAAAAGGTAAAGATGTGACCAATGAGCAAGTGCTCGTCCCAGACAAGGCCGGAAGAGGGACAATTAATGTCAGCTCTACGACATTTCCAGGGATCTTCCTAACTGTTACCTACGCGGTAAGATCTGGGAGCCCGAACTCGATTGAGGTT
>JBEIGW010000187.1:0-5752 GCA_040381655.1 Deltaproteobacteria bacterium | reverse complement strand
GATCGTTTTTAAGGTCTGTGGCCGCCGGATCAAGCTCGTAGGTGAATTTTGAAATGCGTTCGCTTGTAGCAACGACCGGCTGCATTGCAGCTTTAATCGTTGCGTTAATCTTCGTAAAGTCGAAGTCAGAAGTGTTTTCAGGTGGGTCAGCTCGTAAAACTTGTGTAGCAGCGGCTGCCGCAAAAGCAAAAGCAAGAATCTTGGCTCTCATATCATCTCCTCCGATGAAAAATGATGACTCGTTATGAGTCACTTGGGAGATAATTTTTGCAAGATCTAAACCAGTTGTACAAATGAAGACATTTAGTCAATCTATTGAATCATGGCTTGGCTTCCCTGTCGCCGGACGCCAACTGGAGGCGAGACGCAGATGTTGCGGCACTGCAACATTTGAGACTAAGAAGCTCTGTGTGCGTGATTTGCTGTGGTACTTGAGGCCCTAGGTAAGACAATAACAATATTATCCCGTATTCACCAGGCACTCGGCCAGTGGGGGGCGGATCGGTGCCACCTGGATATCCCTCGTTTTCCCAATTGCTATCTAATGAAAAACCCTAGCGGTTCAGCTAGGGTTCTTTTCATTCTTAGGATTCAGTCACGAGTTACTCAGTTCTAACCACTCCACCGCGAATAGGCTTGTTGGCTGTTACGACGATATTTCCAACCAAGAAATCGTCATGGTCACCGGATCTAACTTTGTTAAAATTTTTGTTGGACTCGACAATGAGAGAGTACTTCCCTGGTTCCACTGTTAGGCCTTGATAACGTATTGAGCCAGCGGCGGGCAAAACAGGTTGCATCTGAAGAGCATTTCCTTCGCGGGTCAGGCGACTGGTATTGGATACCAAATAATCAACGCCGCACAGCTTATTCATGACAATTCCAAGTTGGGTTTGAGGCTCAGTAACCTCGAACTCAAAATAATACCGGGTACCTGAGAGACTGTATGTGTCAAGCTGCTCCTTACAGGAGCTATCGGGATAGTTATTATCTCCGATACGAAAGACCTTATCGACGCCAAATTCAATGCGCTTGTCGTCAGGCTGTCTAACTGGTTCTGTAGTGGTGGTCGGTGCGGGTGCAGGACCAGCTTTGGATTTTTTGGCGGTGTTGCCAGTGAATTCGGCGCCACTTCCACAGGCTGTTAAGAACAGCCCTACGAATACTGATGTCGTCAAAAAACGAACTATTGAAAACGTCCTAGCCATAACAACAACCTCTCCGCAGCAACTTGGTATCAACAACAACTTCTAGGTCACCGAGATGGTAACCCACCTCTGATACCGAGATAACATATTTCTAAGAGGTTTTCAATAAAAATATGTCATTTTAAGGCTATTAATGGATTTTATGAACCATGCCTGTTGTGGTTGACTATGTCTAAGCCCACTCCGCAAATACGGCACGACTAATTATAACCCTCTGAATTTGCTGGGTTCCTTCGTAAATCTGACAGATTTTTGAGTCTCGGTAAAGCTTCTCGACCGGGTATTCTGAACTATAGCCATAGCCCCCAAGAATTTGCACAGCATCCTGGGACACCCTAACCGCAATGTCGCCTCCCATGGTCTTTGCCATGGAGCACCACTTGGTATTTTTTAGACCCTTATCTGCCATCCAACCGGCCTTTTGATAGAGCAATCGAGCTGCCTCAATCTCCGTGGCCATATCAGCAATCATGAATGCAACCGCCTGGTGCTCTGATATGGTCTTTCCGAATGCTTTACGCTCTAAAGCATACTTAACGGCATGATCCATCGCACATTGCGCGATGCCGACGCCAATGGCGGCTACAAAAGGACGAGAATGGTCGAAGGCCTTCATGGCATACTTGAAACCCTCGCCCTCGTTACCTAGTAAGTATTTTTTTGGAACTTTCACATCCTTGAAAGAAATGCCGCGAGTATCAGAACAACGCTGGCCCATGTTGACTTCTTTTTTTCCGACAGTGATACCAGGCGTGTTTGCTGGCACTACAAATCCGCACATGCCTTTATGACCTAAAGACGGATCTATCGTCGCCAGTAAAAAATACCACGACGCCACGGATCCATTGGTGATCCACATCTTCTCACCGTTAATCACGTAATCATCACCAACTTTTTTGCACGTTGTACGAATTCCAGCAACGTCACTACCAGCTCCCGGCTCAGTCACGCAGTAAGCGGCCATTTTTGGCTCATTGATCATCGGCGTCACAAACTCTTCAAGCTGTGCCTTGTTGGCCGCAACCAGCAGGGGACCAAGTGCAAGGTCATTGGCCGTAATTGCGGTCGCCATGGCAGAACATCCGTAAGCAAGCTCTTCAACCACCATCGCCTGCACGAGAGATCCAACTCCCAGACCTCCGTGTTCCTCCCTGAGTCCGAGGTTAAGCAGACCGTTTGCATGGGCTTTTTTTATGATCTCCCAAGGATAATCCATGGTTTGATCGTGTTCAGCCGCTTTGGGAAGCATATCTTTTCGAGCGAAGTCCCTCGCTAAATCAACGATCGCTTGCTGTTCCGATGAGAGTGCAAAGTCAACCATGTTTGACTCCTATTGATTTGTTCTTCAAGCGGTCCCAAATAGTCGATCGCCCGCATCACCTAGACCAGGGATGATGTAGCCCTTCTCATTAAGCTTCTCATCAACGGCCGCTGTAAAAATTGGCACATCAGGATGATACTCGTGAAAATAATCGATGCCTTCAGGGGAACACAGTAACGACAAAAATTTAATACTCTTTGGCTTGGCTTCCTTCAGACGATCAAGGGCTGCCACCGCCGAATGACCCGTAGCCAACATGGGATCAAGAACAATAGCTTCACGCTCCTGAATATCTTTTGGAACCTTAAAGTAATACTCCACTGCGACCAATGTTCTCGGATCGCGGTAAAGACCAATATGTCCAACTGGCGCTGACGGTATAAGACGCAGCATGCCGTCTAGGATCCCTTGACCGGCGCGCATAATCGAAATAAATGCCATGTTTCTGCCGGCCATCACCGGTGCATCCATCTCAGCCATTGGTGTTTCAATCCGGCGCGTTGTCATGGGAATATCGCGTAAAACCTCATAACCGAGAAACATACTGATTTCCTGGAGCAAGGAGCGAAACTCACCCGTTTTAGTTCCCTTCTCACGCATAGACGTGAGCTTATGCTGCACCATTGGATGACTGATTACATGAACTTGCTTATGACTCATAATTTTCCTCTGTAACTAAAAAACAGTCCCGTCACTTTTCAATTTCACTGGCGAACCACCGTCGGGCCTAAGTTTTGCGGCCACCTTACGACCAGCAGCCCAAGTCCCACCCTGCAAAATTTTCGCCAGAGGCAGGTCCTCTGCCGTTTTTCCGAGCGATCTGCGCACAGAATCAGCGATCACATCAAGGAGAGCCACCGTCAAGGCTCGCCACTCAACAATGAACTCATCACCAGGAGCATACTCCTGTGAAAGCGCATCCGTCTTGACTGGTTCAAGTACACCCATATCCAAAAGAAGACCACCATTTCGGTACTCAGGTAAACCTGTCATCTGGTCAACGTGCGTAATCTTGCAACCAGCCCACTCGAGTGGCTCGAATAACGAGTACGTCATCCATTGGCTTAATTTGTGAAATGGTACTAGACCCTTAGTGTGACCGTCGCCTTCAACCATGGAGTGCTTCCACACATCACCAAGATTAACATCTCCCAGCAAAACACGGCCTGGCCATATGGACCCAAATGCCTCAAGCACGGTCTTGAGAATATCGACGGCTCGAATAGACTGAGCTCCATAGTTGTTTAAGAGATAATCGACCAATGACCCCACTGTGCCGGCGGCAGGACCTCCGAAGAACTTCGGATCCTCAAGAGCGACACCAAGATTACGGAGCAGAGCGAGCCGACCCTCCACACCCACAAGTGGGTTCGTCTTGGTGACCTGAAATCCATTTGCCAGCACGTCTGGACGCATGTTTTTTAGGGCTGCGGCATCCGTTTGCATTGCATTTTTAGGATCACCAGAAAACAAACCTTGAGCGAACATGTCAAAGCTAGCAACCGCTAAACCTTCACTTTTTGAGAACGTTTTACCGTGAGAGTCAACGTACGCCCACGCCATGCCAGCACCTGCATCCAGTAGAATGCTTGGCACCACCAAATCATAATACATCCGCGCTAGTGACAAACCGTCCTTGCGATGCTGGGGCGCGTTCCGACGAAGCCAACCGATCCGGTCAACCCCACCAATTTGGAAATGGGACCAGCGACTATGATAGGGGATCTTGCCGTCTGGGTAATTTTCCTTGGTGACATCAATCACAAATCGGGCTACCGCATCAATTTTTTCTGACCTGATTCGAAAGTGCTTTAACTTGCCAGCCAGACCCAACTCGTAGACATAATGACACCTCTCGCGAATCGCGCGAGTGGATCTCAAATAGTCAATGTCGGAATTTACTGTCATGTCGTCACCTGGTGGAATTACCCCGTGGAAAACCTGAATGCACGCATCACTCTGTTAGGCTTCGTCCCTTGGCTTTTTTAAGCTCGTCTTTCGTCGGAACACCCGTCGCCGAGAAGTAACCCGCCGCTTTTTTTGCGTCCATTTCAACTTTTGCATCAGCTGGAATCAGCTCTTCTGGAATCTGAACCCGGTTGATGATTTTGATGCCGCCACTCGCGAGCGCGTCGTACTTCATATTTGACATCGACACAAAATGATCAATCTTTGTAATGCCAAGCCAGTGAATCACATCGGGCATCAACTGCTGAAAACGCATGTCTTGAACACCGGCAACACACTCAGTACGCTCAAAATATTTCTCTGCAGTATCGCCTCCCTCTTGACGCTTTCTGGCGTTGTAGACCAGAAACTTCGTCACTTCGCCCAGGGCCCTACCTTCTTTGCGGCAGTAAACAATTAGACCAACACCGCCGCGCTGGGCCGTTTCAATTGCGACCTCAATGCCGTGGGCCAAGTAAGGCCTGCAGGTACAAATGTCACTACCGAAAACGTCCGAACCATTGCACTCATCGTGGACGCGGCAAGCGTGTTCAACGTTGGGATCACCAATCTTATTGATGTCGCCAAAAAAGTACACGGACATGCTGCCGATGGGCGGCAAAAACACTTCAAGATCGGGACGGGTCACAAGTTCCGGATACATGCCGCCAGTGTGTTCAAAAAGAATTCTTCTAAGCTCAGCCTCTTCGCAACCGAAACGCTTTGCAATCCCAGGCAGCCACCATACTGGCTCAATTGCCGCCTTCGTGACGACACAGTCGCCGTTGGCTGCGAGGATTTGACCATCTGCTTTGAGACGACCAGCTGCGATTGCAGCTTGTAGCTCAGGCATGTTGATGTGAGCTTTTGTCACCGCGATCGTGGGACGAATATCAATTCCATCGGCTAGATCCTTGGCAAACGCCGTCGCAATATCAGCGCCCCATGGATCAATGGAGACGATTTTTTCCGGATCTTTCCACTGCGGCTTTGGAGCTAGTGGCTCAGCCGGTGCTGTGTTGGTTAGATCGGGACGATGATCGGCATTCAAAGCCCCTGCTGCAACCGCTAAAGCCCTGTAAACCGTATAGCTACCACTGTGCGTACCGATCACATTCCGATGGGCCGGATTCGTGACGGTTGCAACAACAGGCCCTCTTTCCTGGGGCGTGCTAGCTCCCCATTTAATAGGCTTGTATACCTCGGCGCCTGGAAGGCCAGGATGACTTGTTAGTTTAATGTGCTTAATTTTTTTCTTATCTGGCATGACTGCCTC
>JBEIGW010000186.1:0-5771 GCA_040381655.1 Deltaproteobacteria bacterium | reverse complement strand
TGGTTGTTCCGTAATAGTGATGTTCATCATAAACCAAGTAATCTAATGATTTTTTTAACGCCACATGTGGTACATGGAGCGGATGACCTAGCTGCAATATACGAGTCAAAAATCAAAGAGCGTGACGAGTATCTTGAGTACGCATATGGAAGCAGCTTCCGCGAAGATCGTTTTTACTCTCATCTTCCAAAGTTAGAAGATGGAAAATACGTTCCAGATCCTCTTGATGAGGATGAGCGTAAACGACGCGAGGAAGTGAGATCTAGTTACTTGAAAGAGGATCAGCCGCCTGCGCCACTAGGTGAAGATAAGAAATCAGAATTATCGTCTCCCACGCCGGTTCCTATGAATGCAACCATTGGCGGGCCTGGGGGTGGCGATAATGGCTCGCTCGCGGCACCTCTACCTCCTCCGGTTAATGCGCCTCCGCCTCCGATGGGGGAGCCCGGCGACTTTCCGCCCCCGGAGCCACCACCGATGGTTGATGAGCCGCCACCACCGCCCGTAGACTGATTTATCTGAATGGACGTTCAACATGGCCGAAGAGTCAAAAAAAGAATCTAGTAGCGCTGAGAGCGATGGAACACGGTGGAGTAATCTGCCGTCTGTGCCATTTAGAAAAATGGCGAAAAAAACCTTAGGAGAGAGTCTGATTGAGTCCACCAGTCTCACCAAGGAGCAGTTGGACGATGCCTTGAAAGTTCAGTCGGCACAGGATGGCTCCAAGCTTGGCGAAATCCTTATGGAGAAGAATCTTGCTACCGAAGAGGACGTCCTTAGAGCCTTAGCACATCAACTCGATTTGCCATATTACAACCGTCTTCCAGTCAACGATATCGATCCAGCTTTAGTTGACTCAATTCCGATTAACTTTTGTAGGGATAATAAAATTTTGCCAGTTGCGCGTGACGATTTCAGTGTCACCGTCGCAGTCGCGGATCCTTTGAATATTTTCCCGCTAGATGACTTGAGATTAATAATTTCTGCGAATATCAGTATGGTTGTGACTAGTACCAGTCAGATCGAGAATGCGATCAACCGCGTTTATGAACGCTCGAGTGACAGTAGCCAAAAGGTCATCGATGAGCTTAATGTTCCTGATGTAAATGCTGACGAAGATTTGGATCAGGCCAGAGACCTTCTGGAAAGTTCGGATGATGAGAAGCCAATTATTAAGCTGGTTCATGGACTACTTGCTAGGGCTGTGAAAGAAAAAGCTTCAGATATTCATATCGAGCCTTATGAATCAGAGATTATGGTTCGCTTCCGAATCGACGGCGCTTTACAAGATAAGATGGAAATTCCCAGACGACACGGGAACTCTCTGGCGTCACGCGTCAAGATTATGGGCAAGTTGAATATTGCCGAAAAACGCGTTCCTCAGGACGGTCGAATTAGTATTAAGGTCGCGGGAAAAGAGATAGACGTACGTCTTTCAGTGTTGCCGACAGCGCACGGTGAACGCATTGTCATGCGTCTCTTGGACAAGTCCTCTGGAACCAACAGGCTTGATCAGATGGGTCTTGATCCTGAGATTTACCAGCAGTGGACGTCGCTTATAGAGCAGTCTCACGGCATTATTCTTGTGACTGGTCCGACTGGTAGTGGTAAGACGTCGCTTCTTTATGCTGGTCTAATGCACATCAACACGAGTGATATTAATATCCTGACGATCGAAGATCCTGTTGAATATCAGCTCTCAGGTGTCGGTCAAATTCAGGTCAATGACAAGGTCGGCATGGGGTTTGCTGAGGGCCTTCGATCTATTTTGCGCCAAGACCCAGATGTCATCATGATTGGTGAGATTCGCGATGCGACCACTGCCCAAATAGCAATTCAGTCGTCAATGACGGGTCACTTGGTATTAAGTACTGTTCACACAAATGATACAGCATCGACCGTTACACGTCTTATGGACTTTCATATTCAGCCATTTCAAATTACATCAGCTGTGCTCGGCGTTATGGCCACCCGGCTTTTGAGGAAGCTATGTACCCACTGTCGGGAGGCGTATGTTCCGTCTGACCGCGAGCTCAATATGATGGAAATTACTCGCGAGCAGTTGGGCGATCGTAAAATCTACAAAAATGGCGGCGGGTGTGATCGATGCCAGGGTATTGGTTATAAAGATAGGATGGGTGTTTACGAGCTGCTCGTGTTTGATGACGAGATCCGTGACATCATCGCTCGTACTCAGGATGGCAAGGTGATTAAGAAAGCTGCCGTTGAAAAAGGTATGGTTTCCTTACGAGCTGCAGCTGTAAAGAAAGTCCTAGCAGGTTTGACGTCGCTCGACGAAGCCTTCCAGAATACTCAGGCGGATGATTTTGAAGCTCTCGACGCGTAATGGGTTTGGAGCTACCGAAAGGGTGAGGTTGGATGCCGGTTTACCGCTACAAGGGTTATGATTCCAAGACGGGCGCATCCCGAAAGGGTTCTGTCGAGGCGGAGTCACAAAAAGCGGCGCGTCAAAAGCTCAAGGCGCGAGATAAAATTCTCGTATCAGAGATGAGCGAGGAAGTTGCGCTCGATAAAATTAAAAAATCTAAACCTCTTTTTGGTTCGGGTGTAAAGTCGGCTGATTTAGCGATCATGACGCGACAGTTTGCTACCTTGCAGACTGCGCATCTTCCCCTTGACGAGACACTGAAAGCTCTTTGTAGTCAGGTGGAAAATGAGGTCCTACGGAACGCTCTCAGTAACGTAAAAGAGCAGATTTCTGAGGGTAAATCCCTTCATGAAGCCTTAAGCAGCTTCCCTACGATCTTTGACCGTTTGTACATTAACATGGTCAAAGCAGGTGAGGCGTCTGGAACTCTTGGATTGGTTTTAACGCGTGGGGCAGATTTTATTGAGTATCAAGTTAAAATCCAGGGTGAGATTAAGGCTGCGATGGCTTATCCCACGATCATGATCTGCGCAATGCTTGGTATTACTGGATTGATGTTCATCGCCGTTGTACCAAAAATGCAGGCTATTTTCAAAAGCATGAAAGTTGTACTGCCATGGTACACAAAGGCTCTTATCGGGCTATCTGAGATTCTGCAAACGCAGTGGTATTTGATTATAGCTGGCCTTGCGCTCGCGGTTTATTTGGGGAGAAGGTGGTATGCATCCCCGAGTGGGCGACGAACTTTTGATAAAAATGCTTTGAGTTTGCCTTTCTTTGGCGGGATTGTGATGAGAATCAATGTCTCGCGATTCACAAAAACCTTGAGTACATTATTGTCGTCAGGTGTTCCTATTTTGGGCGCTCTAGAAATCACAAGAAATATTATTTCAAACACTTTGATTTCAGAAGCTTTGGAACAGGCGCGGATAGCGGTTCAGGAGGGTCAAAGTCTTGGGCAAAGTATTGAAAAATCCCAATTGTTCCCACCGTTGGTGACTTATATGATTATGACAGGTGAGAAAACTGGCCAATTAGAAGAAATGTTAGGTCATGTAGCACTAGCCTATGATGCTGAGGTTGAGCGTAAGGTTCAGTCAACCATTGGTTTGATTGAGCCCCTCATGGTCATTTTTATGACTGTTGGAGGTGCCGGGATATTAGGCGCTTTGATGGTGCCAATGCTTTCTATTATGAATCAAATACGTTAGAATTCGATTTATAGAATTTTTCAAGGAGTCGACATGAATTGCAAGATAAACTTCTCCGCTTTTAACAAAGCTGTAAAAAGCTGGTCCAATCGACTTATGCTACCTTTCGAGAGGACGGGTCGAGCTGGTATGTCCATGATTGAAATCATGATTGTCGTGTCGTTGATTGCCATGTTGATGGCTTTTTTGGCGCGCAATATTATGGGCAATGCAGAACGTGCAAAAGAAGATCTTGCGCGAAGCGGCATGAGTTTGCTTAAAACAGACCTCGACCGATACAAGTTTGAAAATAACAAGTATCCTACGACCGAGCAGGGTCTTAACGCGTTGCTTACGGCTCCAGGTGGTGACGCCAAGAACTGGCGCGGCCCTTATACGGAAGAAAATAAAGTTGTCGACCCATGGAAGAATCCATACGGATATGAGTCAGATGGGCGAACCTTTAAAATCACGTCCAGTGGTATAGACCAGGAAATGGGCACTGCGGATGACATCGTTTATCCAGAGCCCAAGGGCGGCGAAAAGTCGCAATGAAGTCCTCAGAAATCACGGCTGCCGAAAATCGTTATTTTGGTGACGAATCCGGGCTGACGATGATTGAGATTGCGGTCGTTATTGGTCTCATTGCATTTTTATATATACTTGTAGCGCCGCAGTTATCGCTAAGAACGGGCACTGATGCTGCCAACAAGGTTCAAAGAGTTGCTGACGATATCAGAGCAGCCTATGACTTATCCGTTTTGACGAACAAAACTTACCGAATGTCTTTTATTCTAGCCACGGGTGAATACTGGTTGGAAGAGTCAGACAGGGCAGTTGAGATTTTGGGAGATGGTAAGGGTGGTCGAGACCCAACGCCGGAAGAGGAAAAGGTTCGGTCTGACGAGTTCGACCAGACAACCAAAGACTATGAATCTATCGCAGGTGAGCCTGTCCGAGACGATGACGGCGAGGCCATCGCCGGTAGTAACGAGTCCCCTGTGCTGAAAAACCGCAGTGCTGCAAAAGGTCCTATATGGAAACGCGTTGAGAGTCTTGAATGGCAGGATAGGACCGTGGGTCCGAATCTCCTGATATCAGAGATGCAGGCTGAGCATCATCAAGAAAAGCAAATACTCGCTGATCTTGGGGAATCGGGTCGAGCGTTCATTTATTTTTTTCCGGCTGGATATGTGGAGAAGGCTTTCATTACGATCGCCTTCAAAAGTGACACGATGCTGGTTGATGAAACCCAAAAGCCTTACACTGTTACTACATGGCCTTTTTTGGGAAAGGCTGATGTGACGAGTGGAGCGGCGGAGATCGATGTTCATGATCTGGAAGATGAGGCTGGCTAAAAAAATATTAAGAGTTCGTGGCAAAAGATCGACGTCCTTGTCCGATCGACCTGGGGAACGTAGCTTTTCGATGGTCGAGACGGTCGTTGCGGTTTCTTTGATCGCATACTTAATGATAGAGGTGAGCGGCGTACATGGAAATGCCATTACGTTTGCTGACTACAGTCGTAAAGCTATGCAGGCTAGTTATCTGGCCAAACGGCTGATGGCGCAAGTTGAGTATCAGGCGTCTTGGCGAACTCCTTTAAAAGACCTCGCAACAAATGAAAAGGATCGCCCTTTTGACGATGCCCCTGATTTTCAATATTCCATGACGATTGAGCCAATGCCTAATGCGCTCGATTTAATGTTTAAGGTGGTAAGTGGAGGGCTTATCGGTGATTCGGGCGGTGACGACAAATCGGGCGGGAAAAGTGACGTCAGTGCCATGCTCGAACAAGTCAAAGGAATGATTGAAGCCGCCGTTGGTGAACAGCCAATATGGATGGCAAACGTATCAGTATCTTGGGCCGAGGGTGCACGTAGACCTAGCGTGGACCTCGCCATGATTATCACGGACACAAAGAAACTGGAAGGTACCCTGACGCCATTGATAGCCAAGGCTCCGAGGACAAACAATCAAGACAGGCCCGGTTCGATGCCTTCAAACGCGCCGCTGCCACCGCCGCAACCGCCCCCGGTATCACCTAATTCATTTTAGTTTATGAGTTTTAAACACCAAGGAGCCAGGTTGAAGCGTATTCCTCAAAAATTTAGCAATAATACAGCTGGATTTTCATTGCTTGAAGTCATGATAACCATCAGCATTTTGCTTGGTCTGATCATTACGATTAC
>JBEIGW010000185.1:0-5815 GCA_040381655.1 Deltaproteobacteria bacterium | reverse complement strand
GCAAACAACCCACCCAGTTGCTGCTGCATGCTGGGATGTTTACTAACGCAGAGCCATTCCACTTAAGATGATTATCGTCACCGCAGCTCGAGTAGTTATTCCGGTTTTCCGAACTTGTCGTCGATGAGAACATGACGCTTAGACCCTGCCATTCACACAACTTATCTTTTGTCGCCTTATCGTTAGCAATACTTCCCCACTTATACCCTAGCGGCACCCCAAGAACGCCCTTGTCGTGAGCGAGCCGTCTAATAATGGGTCCTCCGTGCCAATAGGCCATACGGCCTCGTCGCCATGTCGTATCCCAGCAGCTGTAATTATACGCATCACACGCGCCTTTTAGACCATCCGACTCCCAAAACTCAACTCGATAGCGACCAGGCATCCATACATCATGGCTTAAAAAACGCGCCCGGTAGCACGGTGGATCAGGACAACCTTGAACGGCACTCGACTCAACTGACCATGTTGCCTTCGGTACAGGATCCCACCCTGTGGAAACCACCCTTGGAAATGGTAGATTGGTATGCGAGCTCGTGACTTTGACCATCAGTTCAGGCCGTCGCTCTACGCTCGCCCACCAATATTCCAAGTCACCTTGAACTGGTCGTAATTTGCACGTCAGTGGCTCGGCTTTTACCACAGGCGCATCACAGAAGTCCTGGCCGGCAGAAGATTGGGCACGGAAAGTAGTATTTTGTGAAGACTCACAAGTGGACGTCGTCGTAAAAATATCCGCTGAGCCCGCCTCCCGACTCCACACGACACCAGAAAGTTTTACATCATTTTTGAATAATGTCGGTGGACGACTGCCAAGGCCGGTGGCCCTGACGGAACATTGATCCGCCCCAACGCGCTGCGCCTGGACGTTGCAATTGCCAGATGATGGCTCCCCTTCTGCGGAGACAAGAAAAACACCAACCTCTTTGGTTATGGATGCAGGATTATTAGAATCCGTCTGATTAAACATTTGCCAAGCGACTTTTACACCAGCACCTGCGCCCCTGACTTCTGAACAATTGATTGGTTTATCCGTAGCCAAATCTATTGGTGTTATTAAAACCTCCATAATTCGACGGCCGATTTTCGTAAACTGATAAGCTGGAGTGCCGGGAGACGGATTTTGTTGTGTTGGTTTTATCTCGAGGCAAAATCTCAATGCCTTGCCCGTGCCCAGATCGACTTCCTCTGGGTTTGCGCATCTAGGATTCACTGTATTATCTCTGGAAAAATTGGCACTAAGACCGAAACCACCATCCGCTGTGATATCTACTTTGGCGAATGCACGCTCTACTTCTGAAGAGGCACCACCACCCCAGCGCGCTCCCGAACAATTATCCTCCATGAATTCTTTTACCCTCTCGGTGATGCCATTGAGTAGGGCCTGCTGTGATTTGTTAGCTGTTAACTTTAAATCCACGCGTTTTTGTTCTTTGGTCGCGTTGACCATCATCTGTGACATGATTGTAGCCGCGACACCCATCAAGAACACACCCACCAGAACCTCAGGCAGTGAAAATCCCATCGGACTATTGCCTGTCGCGCGGCGCATCCCGACCCAAAAATTTACACGTTTCACAACCATTGAACGCAGCACCTCACTTCCGAGAGAAATTTTTACTCACAAGGGGGAATGGTAACGTTCATGTAGACATAGCCGAGACCATAAACGACATGAAATAACTTAAATTTCAAAATCCCGTCTGCACCAATATATCCTTTGTCTCGAAACTGCGATATCCTCAGCGCGTTATACGGTATGATCGGGATTCCCAAGTTTTTTATCTGCTGACCCAGCACATCCCCCGAGTAGTTTTTTTCTCCACCTAAACCGACCGTGCCTTGACTTTTCCCGTTAAAAGTAAAAGTAGCGGACGCATTTGAGTCCAAATAACCTGTTGCAATGCCTGAATCATTAATAAAGATCGCATCAATCGGGAGGGCTATTCTTCTTCCAACAGCCGGGAACGTTGTACTGGGCTTCGCCACAAATGCAAGGTCATCAATAGAATACGTCGCATCTGCAAAAACGTCTCCTTCAAGAAGTTTTGTATCGATCGAAATGATACCAGCCGATGTCACATCACTTTTAGTACAATTGTCTCTCTTGCCGGTAACTGAGTCTTTCATACAGGGAGTCTGCGCTACATACGGGACGCTCCTGGTAGCACCCCTTCGACAAACATTTCTGGGTTCCACATAACTCGCGCCGCAATCGATGCGCGACGTTCCGGCGACCAAAGTCGCCCCGATATTGTCGCCATAGAGGGAGCACCTAATAGACCCAGACCAATTAGTTCCAATCCACCCCCGAGGGTTAAGGTTCCTGCTAACGGTGCCATTCGTTGTAATATTGACGGCAGGATTTGGCGACTTGGCTTGAGGAATACTCAGAGATATGTCACAAATGTGTGGCCGAGACGGCTTCCGACTTACATTGATCAACGTGCAAGATATCTCTTCGCGCTTGGGAACATCTGAAAAACCACAATAATGCCGCTTTCCATCACCACCGACCATGTGCCCATGGTATTTCGCCGCATCAGGGCCACAGTTGAAGTCGCCGCTCCACAGGTTCCCGCTGAAGGATCCGGTCGCAGCTTGCCAATCTCGTAAGACTGCTGAAACATTTTTGAGATCGGCAGCCGGTTCTTTTTCAACTGTCATTTTGCAAACATCAGAATCAGGACTATTACGTTTAACCAGCATTGAGTTTGATTTACAAAGCGGCACCGCCTCCACCTCACGTTTTCCGCAAGACGACGTTTTTTGGTCTGGCGCTTCCCCCCTCACCAGTGCCACTTCAATCGGGTCATCTGTGGGCCCACATGATCTTTCACCCTCCCACTGTAACCCATTCCAAGTTCCATTTGCCACATTTCCATTGATCACCACATCGACTTCCGCGTGACTCTTCAAATCCCGATGAATAATCACGGAACATTTATTTTGATTCAATTGTTTACGGTTGTATGAAAACTTGTCGAGAGAACTCGTATCGCAGATTGGCTCTAGTTCTTCAACGCTAGCATTATTGCACTTTGATTCAGAGCTTTTTCCGAAGGCTTCTCGGCGTAATACCGCAGAAATTGTCATGTCGTTATCGGAGCAATCGACAACTTGCGACCATTCGTTTGCCTGGTTAAATGCCGGTTGGGCCGTGCCACTTGGTAACTCGGTATATTCCGGTTCGGTTCCTAACATGGTGTCCTGCTTACTGACGACAACTTTCGTCACGGTACCTGGACCATTATCTTTTTTTAATTTTACTTCACACTTTGAAGGATTATAGCCAACTCGTCTGGTCTCCAGGCTTCCCAAAACACAGGATACTGGTCCTGGCAGGTTAACCATCGCCGGGCAGTGTGTATTTGCGCCATTGATGCCCTTCAGAATTACGTCAAAGGTAGCCTGGTTGGAACCAGCCGCAACCAAAGCTCCAAGCTTATCTTTCACTTTTAAGGTTGGAATATTAGAGATGGTGTAATTCTTTTGCGACCTCGGATCATCCCAAGGCAATTTCAGAGGCGTGCTCCCAGAGCTTAATAACTCGACACCATCAAACCAAACTTCATAACCGGTAGCCACGCCCGTAGCTTGGACGTCCAAAGCAAACGTTTCTCCAGGTGAAAGCGCATCCGCCTGGTCAGCCACTATCGTTCCGCAATTTGGTGCCGGAGGCGTGGCAATAACACCCAAAAGTGCGCCACCACGATTTTCGCCCGATAAAACATCAACTCCAGGCGCTGACAGCGCGTAGTTAGGAGATTGCACAAATACGCTTCCGCAATAATTCCCTGTGAAGGCTGCCGATGGTTGTCCCTGTGGTGTGCAATTTTGAAATGTGTAGGTGACAAGCGACCTGGATCGTCTGATCGACTCCGATCCGCTTGCCAAGGTGGCTGTGCCGATCGCGCTTCCGACGTCCTGAACGTTCGCGCGAGCTCCGTCATTAGTGAACACATAAACGCTAACTGACGGAGCCTTGTTGCGAGTCACATTTGATGCCACGGTTGCTTGAGGCACCGTCGCCCAGTTCTCCCCGGCTTCTGGCGCTCTCAACTGTGCCACTGACACCGGGGATTGTGCAGGTTGACCGTCCACTCCCGAAACATAAGGAACAGGGTAGATGCGCGGAAGATTTGCAGGCGTGTTGACTATCTTATCTGTTGTCCATTCAACAGACTTGTTAGCCGCGACATGTGGCGGCAAGCTGATCAATGCTTTAGCCACGATCGAAGCGGAACCCGGTACCTCTTTTGCTTTAGCCATTTGATCTGTAAACCTGTTGGCTTTGCGCTGGGATGAAATGCGATCCATGACCACTTGGCCACCAATCACGGTCGTTAAGATAGCGATCATGCCAGCTGCTAGGTTAAAACTACCAGTCTGTCGCGCCCCCGATGACGCCCTATCAAATGGCAACAACCGTTTCATCCTCTTCCCCCTCCCCGGAGGCGATCGGACGAAAAGAAAGAATATTTATAACCAGGATGTAAGCCTCTATAATCATTGAAATTAGCCGGGCTTATTGCGGTTGAACCAGCTTCGTCCGCTGATTAGCAACCGTAATCGAAATTTCGCCCAAAGAAACAGAGACGGGGACCAAGGAAGCGATCTTTTCTGTCTGACTCAATTTTTATGGAGATGGCACAAACCGAAACCCGGGGGCAAATCGACGGTCGGGACTAATAAAGATTTTATCAGCACGATATGCGAGACTTGATGACACCTCAGCCGGAGTCATACTGGCCCTGAGTGGCTTTTCTAGATAGACGGTGATCAATGAGATGGACCAACGGTCATATCGAATCTCCTCCCATGGAGAGTCTGGGCTACCCGCCTTATGTCGATATGGAGCCACATCCACACAAACACCCATGGCAAGTGAGCCAACATTTGAGAGTGCGCCCACCACGTTGGGGAATTGCTTGGTCGAAATTACGGTTGTTGGATTACCCGTTGTTGGATCGTATCGAAACATGCTCACACTCACTTGGGGAGCTCTACCCGCAGGGCAGGTTAAACATTTGGCACCAAGTTGCTGATCGCGAGCGATGGTATTGATGCTCGATTGCCGGAGACGCTCATCAGAAACGCTTGCACAATCAACTCTTAACGGAGTCGCTCCGGTTGGGGCTGTCATAACGCAAGACGATGCCGAGCAAACCCAAAAATTCGCCGCTGGAGCCGTTTTTCCTCCAACGCCTGTAACGATTGGGACGAAACCGGTGAGGGACTTTTTTATAAACTGCGACGCTGTCTCCCGCTCGCTCACGGCTTGGACTTTTGCCTCCCGCAATCGCGACTGTGTGAAAAAATCGATTAAGATCTTCGATCCAAGCATCATGACTATACCCGATATGGCAACCACTATCATGACCTCTGGCAAGGTCATTCCCGTCTCAAATTTACTCTTTTTACGCGTCATTGTTCCTCGCTCGTCGGAGCTCTTCACATTGTATGAGGGATCGGATCGCCGCGTTTGGCCTAAAGGTTAGAGTTTAATAGTATGTTATCATTGATTTTTTCTGTTTTCAAAGATCACAGCGTCCAACGCGAGGAGGGGACGTTCAGGTGACAAATTAAACATAATTTTGCTAGGATCTCTCACCCACTAAAGATACGGAGGCAAATCAAAATGGCTAAACTTCCTAATCCCAACGAAAAAGGCTCACCCGTTCAATTTAAATCCCGCTACGAAAACTTCATTGGCGGCGAATGGATTGCACCAAAAGCTGGAAAATACTTCGAAAACATCACCCCTGTCACAGGCAAGACCTTCTGTGAGATCGCCCGGTCGGACTACCAGGAT
>JBEIGW010000184.1:0-5821 GCA_040381655.1 Deltaproteobacteria bacterium | reverse complement strand
ATGATGGGAAGCACCCACAACGACCCGCTGATTAAAAAAGACACAAACATAAGAAGCTTATCGAACCATAGTGGCGGGATTCAAGGCGGCATATCTAATGGGGAAATTATCTGTTTTAATGCTGCGTTTAAACCTGTCTCAACGATCATGATTCCCCAAGAGACAGTTGACAGATCAGGGCGTGAAATTACATTCAAACCTGCGGGGGGGAGACACGACCCGTGCGTACTGCCTCGGGCGGTACCTATGGTCGAGGCGATGGCGACCTTAGTAATTGCGGATCACGTTCTTCGCCAAAGAGCGACGGCACCCCTCATCGAATCCTAATTTGAACCTCGTTAAACTTTTGAGATCGCTTTAAGATTACGATTGCAACCCGGTCAGACCATCTTTGAGGAGACGAACGTGAAACATTTATCGATTCATTGTTTTGGGCGTTATTTGCTGAGCTTGGCTTTTTGCCTCAACGCAGCGACGAGTCTTGCCGCCCCCTACACTCTACCGGGAAACGGCGAAAAACCGCTGAACGATGAGAACATCCAGCTACTACAAAAGATCTCGAAGGGAGTATCGACGGTCGCCAAGCACGCCGAAAAAGCGGTGGTGTTTGTTAGCGTGTACAAAACGGTGCGAGGTCTTCCGCCTGGGATGATTGATCCATTCGAATTCTTTTTTGGCAACCCCAATGGAGGAATGCAACGCCGCGGTGAACCGCGTCAACAACGGCGAGAAGAGGGGCTAGGCTCAGGGTTTATCATCGACTTGAGTCAGGGTTACATCATGACCAATAACCACGTGGTGCAAGATGCAGATGAAATTCAATTAAAATTTCCGAACGGCGATACTCACGAAGCCAAAATAGTTGGTCGCGATCCAAATACGGATATTGCTATCGTTCAGGTGAAAGAAAAATCGTTCAACAAAAGCGGTCTTTCCCAACTGGTACTCGGAAATAGCGACTCCGTCGATGTTGGTGATTTCTCCGTCGCAGTCGGTGCCCCCTACGGTCTCGAGGCCAGTGTAAGTTTTGGGATCATATCCGCAATTGGACGAGGCAGTCTTTCGATTACTCAGATGGGCAACTTCATTCAAACCGACGCCGCCATCAACCCGGGCAACTCGGGTGGGCCGCTCCTTAATGCGAGTGGACAAGTCATCGGGATGAATACAGCCATCTATTCAAGAAGTGGCGGCTACAACGGTATCGGCTTTGCAGTACCTAGCAACCTTGCCCGGCGTATTGCCGAGCAGCTGATAGGCGGCGGCAAAGTAACACGTGGTTATATCGGAGTTGGTCTACAGCCGATAGATTCAGAACTTCAAAAGAGCCTTAATTTGCCAAAAGATTCTGGTGGCACTCTTGTCGCTCGGGTCGTGGACGGCGGACCTGCAGATAAAGCCGGTATTGAACCAGGAGACGTGATCACGTCCGTGAATAAAAAGAGTGTTAAAAACGAAAGCGAAGCGATCAACGCCATAGGCCTCATGTCACCAGGTACAAGTGTCAATATAACGATTGTCCGAAATGGTAAAACAAGAGATGTGGTGGCAAAAATTGGTGAATACCCATCTGATGATGTGCAAGTTGCAAAGACCAAAAGTGGAAATCGAGAGGACATCGCATACGGACTGTCACTTCAAAAACTCACCCCAGAGAAACGCCAACAGTTTAACCTCGACAGCAAGCAAGGTCTATTAGTCATCACAGTAACTGAAGGCAGTGAGGGAGAACGCGTTGGATTGCAGGTTGGCGATCTAATTATGGCGGTTAACAATAAGCCAGTTACTGACACTCAGAGCTTTAAAAGCCTGATTAAACAATCCGGTGCCAGGGTGCTTCTAAGGATTGAGCGAGCAGGACAGTATTTCTTTGTGCCTGTACGAAACAAGTAATACCCTAGCGATGGCTGATAGAGCACTCGACATTGTTAACGCCATGGATAAGGTGCTTTGGTCACCGCGTATGGTCCAAAGCACTATTCTATCTCGTGCTGGATACCAGCATGGCTTTTGTGGGATCGGAGATCTAAGCTATCAAACCGTCACGCCACACCATTGCCGACAGGTTCACGGGACCAAAATTCTTCGAGCCTCAGAAGCCACGCTTGCCACGAGCGAGAATCGTCCCGATGCCGATGGCATTTACACGACAACGAGCCATGCCGTCGCGGTAAAAACTGCGGACTGCCTCCCGCTGCTTATAGGATCAAGTTCCTCAAGATTTGCGATGGCAGTCCATGCTGGTTGGCGCGGTTTGACATCGGGTATTCTACGAAACGCCATAAAATCTTCGGAATCCTACACCCCACTCGAATCTTTAGTGATCTGCATCGGACCCTCTCTTTCCACCGATGCTTTCGAGGTCGGGCGAGATGTGGTCGACCGACTCATGTCTGCGGATTTTGGGCTACCAGAAGTGGCTTGGCCCTTTGCTCTCGCGAAAGGGCGCCATGAAAAATGGCACATTGATTTACAATCCGCTGCCGCAATCCAGCTATACATCGCAGGTGTCAAGGCTGAGAATATCCAGGTGATCAGAAGCTGCACCCGAACGGATCTGCAGCGTGGCGTTCAACAAGACCAAACGATCCAACCATACTTTTGGCACAGTTACAGGCGAGAGGGACAAGGTTGCGGGAGCAACTGGAGCTGGATCAAACCATTGTGATGCTCAATAAATTATCTCGAAAAAATTGAGCCCCTCAAAACATCAGACGTGTGCGTTTTTTCGCCGACTTGTCGCGGGCTTCTTGACCAGATGATTTAAAAGCGCCTCAAGACCTCTAGCATAGCTTTTAATTCCGAGACCCGAGACTGAAGTAATAGCATGCTCACGCAGATAGCTTTGCTTCCTGAATGATTCTCTATTTTTCACGTTTGAGACATGAACCTCAACGAACGGAAGGCTGACTCCTAACAAGCGATCTGCAACGGCCAGACTTGTATGCGTCCACGCTCCCGCGTTGATTACAGCCCCGGCATAATCTTTCGATATCTCGTGCAGAAAGCTGTGCTCACTATTGGTCTGAAAAAAAACAAGCTTGATCTTTAGGTCAATCTGATCGCGAGCCCATGCACGCAAGGAAATCTTAACGAGTTTTTCCATATCGGCGAGTGTGTCTACGCCGTAAATGTCAGGCTGTCTGCGTCCTAGTAGATCAAGATTCACACCACTTGCGATGAGAATTTTTAATGTCTTTTGCGCGCGACGTGTCATCGATCTTTCTGCTCCAGCCTGTCAAGCATGGACTGCATAAATCGCATTTGCCGATCTATCAACTCGGTCACTTCCATTCGCTCAAACACTACCGGATCAACCTCTAGATCATCTTGTCTCTGATCTTTTTCAAGGCGCGCCATCTCTGACACTTTCAATCGTATAAGATCGTTATGTGGAGCCATTCTCAAAAGCCTTCTGTAAATCGCGAGAGCCTTGGAGTAGAAGCCTTGCTTTGCGTAGATCTCGGCCAAAGTCGTAGAATCGAGCTCGACTTGCCCACTATCACCGAGAGATGCGGACTCACCATCCGTCGGAACAAAAACTTCGACGAGAGGTACGACATGAAAATTCTCGACATGCCGTCTTGTCGACTCATCTAATTCATATTCCAGAATGAAACGTTTCCCACGCCCTCGGGCGCTATCCTTACTTATCGCAGACGGTTTCTGCTCATCTTCACGAACGGTATCGGACATTTTTGGTAGACGCAAATCGATCCCGCGACTAGTTAGTTCATCGCGAAATGAATCTCTTGCAACAAGAACGCCCTCCACTTCCAGCTGATCAAAAATTCTTCTAACCTCAGGATCAACGCCTTGCTGCACCTTGAGCGCCTGAATGGAGCTGCGAGCCGCGGTTTCGTCACCAAGTAAGACGGCCATTTTAAAGCGTAATTTTTGAGCTAATACGTTATCGGAGAGCGGCGCAGGGGATCGCTCCAAAGCGGTCCACGCCTCCATAATTAAACCTCGCTGAAAAAGCTCTCGCGCTAAAACCACTCGAGCCACGGAGAATGCTGGATGATCCTGAACACCCTGCGTTAAGAGTTCAAGTGACTCATCATAAAGCTTGTGACTGCGAAGCACATCACTCAAGGGCAAAAATTGTCGACCGGAAGGATCGTCCCGAAACCGTTTTAAAACTTCTTGCTCAACTCGAGACAAAGGAAGCTGTCCAGCGATTGCCACCCAAGTTTTAGCGTCAATGGTCAAGCAACGATCCTTTAAGATTAAGATCCGCAACCACTAAATGGCGGGTGCTCCAAAAGTTCCTAATACCATCAATTATTCTGGCTTAGCCATCGAGTAATCTGTTTTGGGAATGGTGTCAGTCGTCATTCCAGGGACTAGAGCTGCTATGACTCCAGAGCCGTAAGAACCACACGTGGGCGTAAACTTAATCTCTGCTATACCACATGAATCTGTGCACCAATCGCTTGAAGTCGAATCAAGTGTGACGTTAGCAGGGACGATCGGCGTAAAGCTTATGCCAGCTTTGGGAATTCTTTCGGGAATATTCACTTCGACCCCGTCTTTTCCACTTGATTTGGGATTATCCTCATAGATCAAGAAATAAACTGATTGTTGGCCAATGGATGCACCAGAGGCACACTTGTAGTTGGCGGACGCTGAATAAGCGACACCCTTAAGGTTTCCGCCTCCAATCGGCCTATTACCGCAAGCTCTCTGACATGGCGTATTACCCGCTCCCCCGGCAGTACAACCTGTAGCGATCATGAGCAAAAGGCTGATAATGGCCGTAAAATTGTATTTCTCCATAGACACCCCCATAACGCCTATAGCTCGTTGGATTGAGACGCCGCGTTCGATGATTGATTACTTTGCCCGTTCTGGCTTGCGGGCACGCTCATTTGATTGCTTTCAGTGTTCGAAGCTCCAAACGAACTCCCATCAATTGTTGGAACGGTCGACGCACCACCTGCGCCGCCAGTCGAAGCAGAATTGGCTCCTAGAATGGTTGGAGTCACCATAATCAAAACATCTTTTTTGCGATTTGACTTATCTAGCGACCTGAAAAGCGCGCCAACCAGAGGAATTTTACTCAGAATAGGAACACCCACTTCAGATCGACTGACGTAAGACTCGTATAGTCCACCAATCACAGCCGTCTCACCACTTCGCTTCAGAAGTGTCGTACTTAGAGCTCTCGTGGACTTCTTTGCAGCAGCAGTATCACTACCAGACGCTCCACCCGGCGTATCGCCCGTGATATCGAGTTTCATCTGCACTGAACCGTCAGCGGTTATATGAGGTTTTACTTTCAACGAGAGTAGATATCTTACCGTTTGAAGAGTACCACTCGAACCAACGCCAGCCGCCGTTAGAAATGAGTCTTCCGAACCCGCACTCATTGATGCCTCTTCATTATCTTGCACTACAACGTCTTGAGTTTGCAGCGTCTCTGCAAGCTTACGCGTCTCATACGCCCTAAGTTTAATATCGAGAGCAAGAAAATTATTCACGGACCCTAACTTCATAGCGATGCTACCACCAGGGATTTTTGCCCCACCGGGATCTACCGAAAACTGCGAGTTAATTGAGTTTGGAAAAGGCAGTGAACCGAAACCGAGACCTCGTCCAGCATCTATATTGAGAGGGGCACCCCAAGTCACGCCGAGACCATCGTCAAAGGTTTTTTCGAACTCAACAAGTCTTGACTGGATCCGAACTTGTGGCGTCTGTGTGTCGAGACGTTCCAGTAAATTTTTTGCAGTACTCAAAAAATTCGGGGTAGCCTCCACGATAATAGAGTTACTCCTTGTTTCAGCTTGCACTCTGAACCGGGAAACGCTTCTTTGTT
>JBEIGW010000183.1:0-5844 GCA_040381655.1 Deltaproteobacteria bacterium | reverse complement strand
CGTGCATGCTTGCACATGCTGCGTCGTCTAGTGCGCTGCCTTGCCCCCTGGTGAGTCGCGCGAGTGAGTCGTCAGAGTCGCCTCAGAACCCTCGTTTTTCCAGGGAAAACAGGCTGTTTTGCAGTAGAGGTGGTAGGATTCGAAAGACCAGCAAAAACTCGAACCTTCTCAAGAAACATTACACAGCGCGACGCGAAATCCAACGCGCGCAGGTTTACAGCAGAAAAGACGACTCGAAAATTATTGCTCTTAGCTTGGTTTTACAAGAGCAACCGGCGTGGTGATGGTGTACGGGTGAGCGATTGGCTGGAGTGGTAAGTGCGTGCGGTGACGGGCTGGCTTACCGCATTTCGGCCGTTGATGCTGTCAATTAAATGTCACTTTAACTTTGTAAGCATCACTCAGTATCCTCTGTAAGCCTCCCATTTCTTTAAGCATTTCGCTTTTTGAAGGCATCGCTCCAGGTGTGGATACAAATTCTTCAACCGCAGATTTGACATTCTTCTGCAGTTTGTCTTTTAGAGTTTCCTCACGAAAGACATTTGTGATTCGCGTGATTATCCCCGTTTTTAACGCGCGAAATTTGAGAGAGTCGAGATCGAGGGAGAAATCCAAGACTTCTGGTTCGGGTAATGTGATCGTAATTCCTTCCTTGCCGTCCGCGTTTGAGGCTTCGGTAAGTTAATCATGTCAAATCCATAATATACTCTGACGTTTGCTGTTAGAACGCCGTCTTCTTTCAGTGCCTCGCGGTAAGTGCCAACATATGGCACCCAGTCCAACCAGGACGAGTCTGCAGTGCGAATGAGTACTACTTGTGTTACTTGACGCCGACGAACCAAAAAGTCGAGGTTCTCGCTTTTAAGAATCGTCAGTACGCGATCGGGAGGAGGAGCAACTGACCCGCCCGAAGACGTGAACGCGGATGCGATGTAGAAGCAGCCGAAGAGTGAAAGTACAGTCAGAACAACAGCAAATGCGATTTTGATTTTTGTCATACTGCCTCAAGCGGATAACTAAATTAAAGCGACTTAGATAAAAACCAGCGGACTGCACCAAATCAGTCCATTACTCAAGTTAGTCTTGACCCAAGTCCAAATGATATCAGGCACCTATGAGCCCTACAATGATTTGATGGAGGGCTAGGTTGTTATGATCAATCCCCAACTGTGTTGTTGGATCTAGGACACCCAAACACGTGCGAATCACGCCCCCACTAAGCGATACGTCCCGGTTTTGCTAGGGCCGACGAACTCGATGTGGCCGGCAAGGCGCAGTGTGTCGAGCTCGCGCTTGACGGTCTTGAGGCTACAACCGAGCTCGCTGGCGATGTTCGTCGAACGCATCCTGCCGGACTGGCGCAGGAGCGTCAGGATCAGTTCCCGCCGGCTCGCCGGCGTCTCGACCTCAGGTGCTACAACAGGCACGGCATTTCGAGCGTCGCGGACGGTGATCGAGTCGCTGAACCGATAGCCAGTCCCGCCGCTACAAACGATGGTCTGATTGTCGGCCTCGATGCCCACCTGGGTACGAAGGACGTCGGTCAGAGCTTTTCGAAAATTGTAGATCGCGCTGACGACCGCCGCTTCGCCAGCGGTGCCCCCAAGTTCACTGGCCAGTTCTGGGCCACTCTTGGCCACCCACGCCCCCACACGCGTACGCTGGTTGAGGACTTCGAGAATTCGTACGATCCGCTTCGAACGCGCCGTATACAAAACGGTGTGGCCACACAATGTGATCCGATCTTTCTCGATCACTATCTCACCTCCGTCGAACTCTCCGGGATCACTTGCTGGTTCGGTGTAGGGCGCAGGCAACTCGGCCACCTTGGACACATGGGTTTGAGGTTCCGGCTCGGTATCCAATGTCGACAGTACTCCCTCGATGATCTTTGTGAGCTTGCGGCCGTTGTCTGAAAATGGCTTCGATATGAAGTCTTTAGCACCAAGTCTTAAAAGCTTGGTTGCCATGTCGAGACCTTTGGCAAGCATCGCAGTCATGATGTACACCGGCGGTGGGCATGGCTTCTTGATCCGTTGGATTTCCTTTAGGAGGATCACACCAAAGTCTTCGCTCGCTCCGCCTCGACCGGGCTTGGCCGGGATACAAAGGTCCAGCAAGACGCACGAGTAGCTCGTGCTAGCCAACTGCTTTTTCGCGTCTTCAACGTTCGTCACCGCGTCATGTTCGATATCCATCGAATCCAAGATGTCCACGATGTACTCAACGACGCTCAAATCATCTTCAACAATCAAGAACTTCATTTTCCCCACCCAGAACTCAAAAACCTATAATAAATCCTCATTGGCGTGCGAGTGCCGACTACCCCGATCCACTTTGACGGACCCGTCGATCGGAATCCTGCAAGGTGGCTTTGCCGGTTGCAAAGCGCTCGAGACATCGACGGTGCCGACCGTCTCCCCAACCGCTACAACCGTAAAAGTTCGATTGCTAGCATCATGGGGATGTCCGTGACACCTCTGGTCACAGCGGGGAAGAATTTGGAAAAATTTTAGGGTGGCCTTCGGGAATGTTGAGCGGTTAGTAGCTGGTTCGCTGAACACAGAACTGGGGATATCGCTTTGAAGTTCAAGAATTGATTTAACTGAGTCGAGCGAGCTTTCTTTGGCTTGATAGAGATTTTCATAGATCGATCTAGCAAATAGGATAAGATCGTGGTTTTCTCGATCAAATTCCGATAGAGAGCGAGAAGAACGGTCACCCACAGCCTACGTGCGAATAGACAAAGCGGGCTCGAAAAACTTCATAAGAAATCATCTCTCGACTTTGTAATGAAAACCCGAACTATCGCGGATATAGCTCAAACACAATATAAAGTCTCTTCGATATAGGCTGAGCGTCGAAGGATGGTGACGAGTTGAGGGTCATGCCTTATTGGTTGCTACCTAGCAAACACGGCATCGGTTTCCGCATAAAATCAGATAAAAGACCATAACTAAATTAGGTTCCCGGAGAACAAAGCCGTAACCGAACCATCAGGATGATTGAGCGGCAAGTCTATTTTTTCGGAGCCGTAGTATTCCAGCTCATCAGCAACTTGAATTTCCGTATCTTTGTATTCCGCAGTATCTAAAAGCCAACGATAGATATTACCGTCAAAACGAATTTTGATATTCCGCGTTGCAAGTAGTTGGTGGCAAGATGAATCTGAATCGAACTGAATCGCTATTCGTTTATCGCGTCGAAGTGAAAATAAACCAATGTGAAGTGGAGCGCCAGTCTCAAAACATTGAACCATGATCGCGAGCAATGCAGAATACTGTGATCTGGAAAAAGGCGTCGCGGACGGTGCTCCTGCAATGCTTGAAAAAACTTGTAAGGATCCCCCATCATCGATCCAACTCTTGCCTTGTGTAGCGAAAACATCCGCTTTTCTAAATTCCTCAACTAGAAACTTGAATTGTTCATCGCCGCGTTTCGTCCAGCAAATAAGCTCATTTATCGAATCAGTTTGCGATTGCGTGAAATACCGAACGACAGACTCCTCAATGTCTAAATTACGATGCATTGCGGAGAGAGTGCTTTGCAAAACTTTAAATGACTGGTTCGAACAAGGACTGATTTTCCATCGTATCAATTGAACATCCTCGACACTCCCATCAAAAAGTAAAAACTTTTTACCCGATGCGAGGTTTACGATATGACTAGGCGCACTGGACCAACTGATTACATCTCCCTCCCCAGTAATACGATAAAGTTTATCATGTGCCGACACGTCTATTAAAGGCTCAATGACCACTGAACCAAAAAAAGAATTTGTGTATCTAGCTATAATTTCGTCGACCATAGGATCCCGAAATTCCAGAATCGATAAGTTATTTGATATCGGCTTTTGAAACTCGCGATTTGCATGCGACGTATTCGGAACAATACAAACGACCTCCACGCTTGTCGGCACATCGATGGCACCAAAGTCGGTAAATTCGCCATCGGTAAGTACTAATAGCAATCTACGATTTGAACTGTTTATCTCCACGATAGCTTCCAACACCGGGCGTAGAAAACTACCTCTTCGTTTACTACTAGTCAGAATGCGTGTATTGACACACAACTCTGAGAGCCAGTTATCAGCTTTTACCAAGTCAAGTATTCGCAAGCCTTGGCAAGAGACTGCATATGGGGAGCTAAGTGCAAAAATCGAAACCGGCCAATCCATAGGCAGCAAATTCAGAAGCTTTTTAATGTGGCTGATCAGTCTTGTCAATTCAGAAAAAGAGTCACTAAGATCGATAGCTATGTATAGTTCAACAGGCTCTGGGCTAACGGCTTCCAATCCGAGAAGAACCAAAGGCGTACGCCCCGAAATTGAAATCACTTGATGCTCAATTAGTAGAGAGCGGAAATCATGCATCGCTATGACCTTTTGGGTAATCGAATGTCACTGGAGTTCTTGGCGTCTCCGAGGATAATGCCACGTTGAGCAAGTGATTGTCTTAAACGCTTATCTAGTTCACGCGACGGAAACCCCCCAATAATCAGCGAATTATCTTCAAGGACTAACTGCACGGATTCTTCATCGCCGTCGGGCTCCGTTTGAGAAATGGCGAAAGAAGATTGCGATTTGAGATCTCGTAATCTTTGGTTTGCCGATCCTCGCCAAAGGTAGGGACCACGCAACTCGTGCCGATATTCTCCATCTATCAGCAGATCGAGTTGCTCCAGAAAAATTTGATCAGCTGAACTACGCCTTTCCAGTACCTCGAGACTATATCCGGTGTAAGCCAGGGTTGTTAAATCACTCTGCTGGCGAACAAGCTTACAAAGCTCTGCCAACGAACCACTCTGTTCAAACGGCTCTCCCCCTGAAATCGTTAATCCTTCGATATCCCGAATCGAAATTATTTCCTGTGCGAGCTGATCAATGCTGATGTACTCACCTGCATTAAAGTCAAAAAACTGTGGCTGAAAGCAACCTGGGCAACGCCGATGGCATCCAGCAACCCAGAGCACGCATCGGCAGCCTGGGCCAGCGACATAGGAGCGACGCTGAAAGCCCGTGAACCGTATTCGACTCGGATCCGCTGCGGGAATAGGGCTGTCAGTGATCAAGAATGTCTCATCCAATCTCACATTGATCTCCATTCGTGCCGAACCTTAGCAGGTTCGAAATGAAAATCGGAGACTATCGAAGTTTGCTTGGCAGCATAGTCGACCACTAAGCGCTTACCTCTCAACTCGTCGCCCAACGTAAAAATATCAACGGCAACTTTATCGAGCACCAGCTTTCGAAGCAAATTACGAACACCACGAGCACCATTTTGCCTAAATCCGTTAGGATGTTGCTTGAGTACTTCGCAAAACACAGGTGTCAAGATGATAGTCACATGAAACTTCTCTGACAAATAATTTGTTAGATTGAGAACCTGCTTTTGGATGATTTGATCTTTAACACCGTCATCATTCAAAAAATTAAAAACTAAAATATTATCCTCGCCAATACGGTTTAAAATCTCAGGGCGACCTAGATAGTTAACGAAAAAGTCTTTTACTTCATTTCGAAAGTGAGCTTGTAAATCGTGATAAGATAAATCCTGCAGCTTCTCGTACAGATCAACTGTATCGAACACTTTTGAGCCTAAAGCGCTGGAGCCAACATTTCCGCTTGGACCCGACTTGAATCTAGGTGACGTGCCTATATTTGACGTGAAAATAATGATCGCTTCGCTAAAATATACCGTTCGTCCCATTCCGTCAGTTAACCTACCGTCATCAAGTATCTGCAAAAACTTGTCAAGAATTCTTCCATGAGCTTTCTCAATTTCATCGAACAAAACCACACTAAAGGGTTGCTCAAGGATAGCATTGGGCAATTGTCCTCCTTGG
>JBEIGW010000182.1:0-5871 GCA_040381655.1 Deltaproteobacteria bacterium | reverse complement strand
TGTGGCCGAAGACGTTTATGCCTCAGGCCGACTGCCTTTTTCCGGCCCATCTGCCTATCTGAACCAGTCCAAGATTGCTGATTTAGTGACACATTTTAATCAGCTGCGGCATGTGCCTAAGATCCATCAAGGAGGTTTGCGTTAAGTCTCCTCCATAGTAGACTTATGGTGGTTTAAATCGAGATAGCCCTAACCTTCTACCTGATGGATTTGACACGTACTATGAGCCAGGACGACCGCTTACCACCGCACCCCACTCAGATTAGGCCCAAGGAGCAGGATCGGGACGCCAGCTCACTTCCACCGATCAGTGTCGTAACAGATTTTGACAGCGCACCAGGCTCAGAGATGAGTAGCCTACAGAGTGACCCCATGGACAGGGTCTCCCTATCCAATTTTTTTGACCATCTCAGACCTTCGTCTAGCTGGTCCACCGGCAAGACGATACTTGTAATTTTTTTAGGCTCATTTTTGTTTAGCGTTCTGTTTACCTCAGCCATTTTGGCTGGCATCATAGAGGTTCATCCAGCAGTCATAAAAAGTTTTTTCAAATCCATATTTGGCAGTGGCTAAGCTGCAGGTCCCAGATGAAGATTTTGATAGATCTGCTAAATTTCATACAGCCATATGGCAATTACAGTTACTTCGTCATACTAGCTGTTCTGCTAGCTTGCGGATTTGGGCTACCACTGCCTGAGGACATCACCCTAGTTGCGGCGGGTATTTTGGCCGCCCGCAACATCATTGACTTCAATAGCGCCGTAGCTCTATGCATGGTCGGAGTGTTGTTGGGCGATGGAATCGTTTTCGGGCTGGGAAGCCGCTACGGTACGCGACTTCGTAATACTAAATTCTTCAGCATCATCATACCCGAGCGACGTGACGCTGCCGTAAAGGCTGTGCTTCAGAAATATGGCGACAAAGTCATCTTCATGGCCCGCTTTATGCCAGGCCTAAGAACGCCGATTTTTTTCGCCACCGGTTCCTATCACGTCAGCTTTTGGAAATTCTTATTTCTAGATGGATTTGCCGCGCTCATATCTGTTCCGCTTTGGGTGTACGTTGGGTTTCTTTTTGGCTCGAATCTTGAGGAGCTTGAGAAGGTTGTGAGAAAAGCTCAGTTCGGCATTTACACAGCCCTAGCTTTTTTGATTGTGCTATTTATAAGTGCCTATGTCCTGAAGAAACGCTACTTCCGAGTCGAATAATAAAATAAAAAGGGAGCAGATTGACTTACAATCTGCTCCCTTAAATTGGAGGCTATCTCATGAAGAAGCTTCTTTTAATTTAAGTCGCAACTCCTGAAACGCTTTAAGTATTGGGTGGGACTTGCAACAATAGCGCAAGCCACGTTTCACCCGTTAGCACTCTTAGTTAGCCCAACCGTAGCCGTTATAGCTTTGGTCAAAAGCGCGGTTGTAACGATAGTAGTTATAGTTACCTTGATTACCTTGATTATAGTTACCTTGATTTTTGAGGGTCTCAGCGTAGTTCCAGTTATAGTTGTAGCCACCGTAGTAGTAGGTTGGTGAATACATGTTCCAATTGTAGCCTGGGCCATAACCTAAAGAAGAACCTGGGCCGTTACCTGAAGAGGAATAAGACTCAGACTCGGAGTAGCTGTAGCTGTAGCTATTATTAGGTGTGCATGAAGGCTGAGGTGTGCATGACGGCTGAGGTGTGCATGCAGGTTTGCGGCATTGTTGGCGAGCAGCTTGGCGAGCAGCTTTGCGGCAGCATCGACGCCATCCGAAAGCTTCCGACGATGACGTGCCGTCTAGCTCATCAACAGTCGCAACGGCTTGGTTGCTTGTCGCGAAAACTGCGTCAACATTTGCATTCGTCAAAGACGTCTGATTGGTCGTGCGCATCTCTGCTTGGTCATGCATTTCTTGACCATTAGCGTCAACAGGAACCCGGACGATCGCAACAGAAGGAAGCTGACTGCTGAATGCCTTCGCCTCTTCGGCGGACACTGATTGTTTACCCGAGTTACCTTCTTGATTCAAAGCGCCGCAGGCTGCGAGAGCCAACATTGACGCAAAAACTAATGAAAATCGCATTCTAATCTCCTTAAAACATTTACAAAGAATTGATCAAAAAACGCCCAGTTGGGAGCACTCATTAATAAATATTAATAAATGTGTCAACAATGAATTTTATAGGAAATAAACTAGGTTTTAATCATTCTGTAATTTTTATTAGCCAAGATTATAGAAATCAGCGGTTGGCTTAAAAACTGATTGAGACTGCAGACACCCTGTAAGTAGCTGAATATATTTATTTTTGCTGATATTTACCGCTCCTAAACTCTTCAGGTGAGGCGTCATGAATTGGACCTCAAGCAGGCTCAGTCCGCAATCTTTCATACGACCAGTGAGAGCCCAGAGGGCGATTTTTGAGGCGTCCTTCGATCTGCTGAACATGCTCTCGGCATGAAAAACACCGCCCTGGGAAAGGCCGTAAAGTCCCCCTAAAAGGGCGCCATCATCCCCCCAAACCTCAACGCTATGTCCAAATCCTAATTCAAAAAGCCTTAGATAAGCCCTCTTAATATCGGCTGAGATCCAGGTAGCGGGACGATCCGCACAGCCCTCTATGACGCCGGCAAAATTGCGGTCAAATGAAATTTCAAATAATCCCTTTTTAGCAGTCCGACGAAGCGAACGCGATACATGAAACTGGTCCAGAGGAATAATGGCTCTCGGATCTGGATTGAACCAAAGAATTTCTTCGGTGTCCGGATCAGGCATCGGAAAATAGCCGCCACGATAGGCAGCTAGTAACAACTCGGGACTTAGTGAGTCCGCAAAAGGCATTTTGCTATTACTCTGGAGTTCCTGCCCGCGCCATCTCCGCCAGCTCAGGCGCACTGCGTCGACCTGCGAGCACCGATATCATATCAGGCGTTTGCTGCCAGACGATAAGATTCAGCTTATCACTACCATAGATCCGGTACTTTATACCTCTGTAGTCTGCTTCCTCTCCCTTGTACTTCATAGATGACATCACGCCACCAAACATGAAGTGGTGTAATTTTTCATTGGCGCGCTCAGGACTTGTATAGTTGACAGCAATGACCTTCATAAAATCGTAATCAATGATCGAGACGCCCTCAGGATTCCAGCCCTTTAGAGGCCGCAGCATTGTTGGACGAAACTCTAAACCAGGTACTGCTGCAACAAATTGCCTTATCTCTTCAGCATCACTGGATGGCAAATTGGTACGACCTTCTGGGTCTTCCTCAATTGCAAGCGCCTCATAGCCAATATATTCGACGATATCGATCTTGCCCAGTCTCTCTGGCATAAAAAAGTAAACCAAAACCCCAACAATCCCAAGAACGATCGCCACCAAGGTGGACCTGCGCAGGACGTTGCTCCACAACTCCGCCTTTTCAACATCGGCAATTTCACTGGCTTCCATGGTCTCCCTGACTTGGTCATCCTGGGCCAAATTTCTAAGTTTATGTTTCAAAGCCTCAGATCCGCCGATATCGCCTAAAGCCGACTGGAGTCTACCGCGGTTCGCCTGGAACGCTGAGAGCTCCTGTTGTCTCGATGATAATTCTGATTCAAACTGTTTGACCAAACTGCTTGGGAGCTCCCCGTCCAGGTAATCCGCTATATATCCATAAAAAAGCTCTTCGCCCCATAGTTCGTTCTTTGCGTTAGCCACGATTGTCCCCTTCCTTACACGCTGATTGTAGCCGTGGCGAGATGCTTATGGCCGGTAGCTAGCATCTGGCGTATGACCGCGTCCGTTGTATTAAAAATCTTGGCGGAATCACTAATCTCGAGTCCGGCAATATCAACCGCAAATAATGCTGCACGTTGCTCAACTCCAATTGACTTCATACTCTGTAGGATCGGGACACTCCACTCGCGAAATTTATCATTTTTGATCTTATTCCATGCCTTCCACGCTAATGCCATCAGAAGAACCTCAGGAGATGTATTCGACTTCACTTGAGAAAAATCTTCGATCAATAGCCTGAATGTCTGCTCGGTCAGATGCTCCGCCCCCTCCCGACTTAAACTTAACAGGGCGCCAAAACGGAACACCAAATCAGCTCGCTCGTAGTACTGGCTTATATATATGGCCAGCTGTTTCTCGCTGAAACCGTTGGTGAGGCCTTTCGCCATATTTTATTCTCCTAACGTCGCTTTTTCGATTTAACTAAAGGACTGAAAAATATTTATTTTCATCTATCATACCAATGATTTGCCAGTGAACTCAAGACATCGACCCGGTTTCATTCCATCGTAGACAAATCACGTTTTGCATGCCACCCTTCAGCTTTGCGCACAAGGGTCGCGCATTAACCGGTTCCTTCGAGGTGGTAATTCGTGGATCTTAATGACTGGCTCATCGTGATACCCGCGCGACTGGCGTCTGCCCGATTGCATCAAAAACCTTTACAGGATCTGGGCGGCAAGCCTTTGATCGTTCGCGTCTATGAAAATCTTCAAAGCCTTAAATCATTTGGTGCTGAGATGATCGTTGCTGCTGATCACGATCTCACCCAAAAGGCATGCTCCACCCACGGGGTTCCATGTATCTTGACCAAATCCAGTCACCCCAGTGGAACGGACCGCTGTGCCGAAGTTGCAGCCAATCACCCTAGCAAACGTTACATTTTAAACGTTCAAGGGGATGAACCGTTTGTTGACGTTAATGATCTTCAAGATTTGATGGAACTTATGACCAAGCGAAATCCAAAGATGGCCACGCTAGGGTTCAGCTCATCCGACGAGGACGCTTACCACGACCCAAATGTTGTAAAAATTGCATTAGATCAGGATAAGCGGGCCATTTACTTCAGCAGATCACCAATTCCATTTGATCGTGATGCCCACCAAACCGGTTCTAAGTTAGTTCATTTCACCCAGCACGTGGGAGTTTACGCCTTCTCAAGAAACAGCTTATTTGAATTCTGCGGACTGGAACCCTCCAGCCTGGAGCTCGTCGAGAAACTTGAGCAGCTCCGCGCGATTTCAGCTGGTTGGAATATCCTGGTCGCGAGTGCTCGCTCAAAATCACGAGGCATCGATACGCAACAAGACCTGGATCATGCGCGAAAGGTTTTTCATGGCTAACGTTTTCGGTACCGTCTTTAAAATTATGTCTTTTGGTGAAAGTCACGGTAAGGCTGTTGGCGTCGTAATCGAGGGCATACCAGGAAATATGCCGCTTGATCTTGACGTCGTTCAGAATTGGCTTGATCGCAGACGCCCAGGCCAATCATCCATCACCTCACCTCGGGTTGAGTCGGACACGGTTGATTGTCTCAGTGGCCTTGAAAATGGTCGTACTTTGGGAGGACCACTAACGCTGCTGGTGCATAACAAGAATACAAAACCAGAAGACTACAGCGACGTCAGTAAAGTCTTTCGTCCAGGTCATGCGGACTACACGGCGCAGATGAAGTACGGAATAACTGCTACCAGTGGTGGTGGTCGAGCAAGCGCTCGGGAAACAATCGGACGAGTTGCTGCGGGCGCCGTGGCTTGGCAGCTTATTAAAAAACTTCATCCTGACTTCGAGGTTTTGGCTTGGGTGCAATCGGTTCGCGACACTCACTTGGAGCAATCCGCCGAGAGGCGTACGTCCGACGAAACGGTAACCCGTGATATGATCGAATCGACATCAGTTCGTTGCCCGGACCCGCTAACTGCGTCCAAAATGGAGGGCGTCATCCAGGAAGCAAAAAGTAAGGGCGACTCCGTCGGTGGGGTTATCAGGTGCGTCATGCGTGGCGTTCCATCCGGGCTTGGCGAACCCGTATTTGACAAACTTGAAGCTGATTTAGCCAAGGCCATTATGAGTCTACCGGCGTGTAAAGGGTTTGAAATCGGCAGTGGTTTTGCT
>JBEIGW010000181.1:0-5895 GCA_040381655.1 Deltaproteobacteria bacterium | reverse complement strand
GTGTCTGAGCATGTTCATCCTGCTGGTGCAACTTTGAAGACATGTCGCTCAGGCTAGTTGCTGTTATAATAATTTATAGACTTATTCTATTTGAAATTATTCGTACCACACATGCATTACAAGTGGCATTGATTCCAACTTGAATATGGTCTTCAAGGTTTACAAATACTCTGACTTCGGCTTCATTGGCTTCGATCTTTGGCAAGTGAAGGGTGGAACCATTTTCGACAAATGTTCCCGCCTCACCCTCGACCCAGAACGCTCAATTCCGTGTTGCAAACTGATGACCTGATTGAGCGTCCCTGCGATGTTTAAGAATTCGAGGGCGCAATACAATTGGTCTTCGTTAAGGTGGGCGTTTTCACCAAAGACTTTTGATAGGTAGGACTTCTGAACGCCGCATGCCGTAGCAAGGCGCTGGTAACTACCCAAATCGGACCCCGCCAGCTCTTTCCGCAAATCTGCGAGCTGTTTTAGTGTCCTTCTGTAACCGTCTGAAATGATGTTAGTTATCAGTGGATTCAGAGCTGCAGCAGTCATAAAGTTTCCTTGAGCGACACTATTTATAGCTTATTGATTAATATTTAATTTACTTTGATTGCTTTGACAAGTAATAGAGTTGACATCGGGCCGATGGATTAGTATCAAACATTAATATTTAAGAGGATTTCATGGATAATAAAAATATTCTAATTATTTTATCTCTGGCGATGATGGCAGCTTCGGTTCGACCAGCCGTCGCAGGTGATGGCGGCATGACTGGCGGCGGCGGGGATGACCTTCGTCTGCGATTTTTGGATGGTCAGGAAATGGCTGCATCAATCATTGACGCCATAGATGAGGCGTCGATAGTCCCGAGCACACCTCCTGAGGTAAAAGCCTGGATTCTCCAAAATCAAAAGTCATGGCTTGCGGACGTGAGAGGCTCTAAGCACACCTGGTATGATCAGCATGGTCATGAAAGCTGTGCTTGGACTGAATTTAGCCCTTTAGCGCCAATTCAATTATCTCTTAATGAATGTAGTCGTGTGTACGGGGAAACTTCAATTGCTTTTATTTTTCTTCATGAGTCAGCGCATCATCTTGGAATTAGTGATGAATCGATGGCTGATAATATTGCAAAAGCAGCGATTGACGCATGGCGCATGCGTACCTTTACCACAATCCCTCTTTGCAAAGACCAAAATAATATTCTCGCGGATAGAATTTTTGGCGAGTGGGAGCCAGATATTGAACTAGCTTTAAAAATGTTGGGAGAGGTTCCGCCAAACTTATTTGGGGGCCGACTTAAACATACGCAAGACGAAAGTGTCGTTAAGTTTTTCCCAGGTACTGGCAAATGTGCGTTCACAGCGGGTTGGTTTGAGGCGGATATTCCTGCACGAGAGGGAGAGCCAGCATATCACGCTAAGACGCCATTTGTATTGGTTGAACTGAACGGCAATCCCGCAATTTTTTTCGATGAAGACGATTTTAAATGGCAGAGCGCAGGTCAAAATCCAAGACTAGATTTAGTCACGGATTTGCATCGCGGATTTCGCATGCTTGGTAAAGGATCCATTCCGGAACGCGACATATTATTTGTGGGTGGGGACAACAATAATCAGCCTCTGTTCCCATTTAAACGAATAGCCCCTAAATAAAACTTTTCACTACATTAGCTTGGAATGCCTCGAACATGCGTTCGCGGCACAGACTGATACGATCAACTTCCCATTTTTTTTAAAGGAATTTAATCATGTTTGCCCGCTCTAAAACGTTACTTTTACCGTTAATTTTAAGTTCTATATGTTTTGTTTCTGGTTGTGGACGGTCTAGTCCAGATGCCAAGGACGAACCTACGATGATGGATACGATTCGCTCCGAAGTTTTTGGTGACCCATTGTATCTTCCTTTGGACACACTGAATCAAGAATTTCATGGAAAAATAAATGCTAGTGCTTTGAATGACTCAAATTTTGAAATTAAATTATTTTCTATCCCTTCGTCGAGGAGTGAATCGAGAAGACATAATATTGACCTCGAAATTGTGGGGGAAATGATGATTGGTAATCAGTTATTTGCTGTTACCGGTGAAAATACGCATGTCAATTGGCTGCGACGTGAAGGAACCCATCCTGCACTTAAATCTCGGCAATTTATAGAGTTCTCTCCAACGATTGTGATGCCCAGTAATTATCGTGAGAGTGATGTTATTTTAGAGCCCGTTAAAGAGTTGAAGGATAATAACGAATCCCTGCTTCGAAAATTCGACGGTGCGAATCCCGTCGTCAATGTACAATTCATTGCGGAGTTGAAAGGAGATGATTTGGTCTCAGGAGTCATTCGAGCAACGAGTTGCCCAAGTGCGGGTGGAGCCTGTTCGCACGAAGACATTGGTACATGGGGAGCGTCCAATGTTGCGAATTCACTACCAGAAGTTGTAGACGAAAATTCAATTCGATCTGAAAAATTCACTTTCTCTAATTTGATTGATGGAAATATCCGAAGCACAGTCGTAAAATTAAATCCGTAGAGACGTTTCGGACTTGCTAATCATCCGACGCTTCAGGCCTTAAAGCCTGAAACAGTTCGTACCTGTTGACGCGAAATTAATACATCAGCTTGTATCCTGGCTTTCAAAGGATTAGATTGATCTACGGAACAACGCCGACATTCAACGCAATCGTCCAAGGAACGTGGGCCCGAATTAACTCCGGGACGGCGAACGTCCGGCAACAATCTCGCGAACAGTTTTTTGTTACCCCAAATAATCTGAGTCGAAAATCTCGCGCGGCTTTGATTGTATTGGCCATCATTCCAGGCATCCCGACGAATTTTTTTGCTACATTCAATCACTTCAAAAGACAACATTTTCGCAGATCGGCATAAAATCAACAGGATATTTTACTGGTTAACTTTTGCGAGGGGTGTGTTTTTGATTGAGACACATTAAAGGAAACCCAATTAAGCAAACTTTGTACAGTGTTTTGTTGTGGAGTTTGCTTGCGATTGCAGAACCTAAAAGGCGACTATTGGGTCATGCTTCTGTTCTCATACTTCTGTTCTCATACTTTCGGCGCACGCAAAGTATTGAAAGATCAAGAAATTTGACGACATACGAAAATCTGTTTCGATGAATTTGATTCGAACTGACGCTCGGTAAAATCACCAAATTTATCAAGAATTTCCCATCCACAAAGCCGCAAGAGGGCGTCCATTTCAAGTGGGAAATAACATCGCATATCTAAGCCGTGATCAGTTGCTATTTCCTCACCCTCAATATGCTGGCGCCAAGTGACGCGATTTACCTGACCGGCCGCATCGTACCGACACGTCTCAGTAACTTTTACCTCGCGTCCATTTGGTAATCGATACTGAAACTCATATGGAGTCCTGGAACGATCAACCATAAGCTCGATGCTTGGATTGAAAATATCGAAAATAAAAAGTCCACCCGCGTTTAAATGGTGCTGCACGCGCCACAAAATCGATTGAACATCATTAACCGTATAGGTGTTTTGGAGTGAGTTGAACGGTATAAAAATGAGGTCAAACTTTTTATTTAGCTCGAAATCTCGCATATCGCTTTGAACAAATGGCACGTCGACGCCTGCTTGAAGAGCTTTATTCATGGCCATTTCCAGCATTGAAGGGGTAAAATCCAATCCCGTAATCTTGACCCCATCCTTCGCCAATGGGATTGTCAATCTGCCTGTTCCGCAACAAAGCTCGAGCACATCTCCGCTCATCTTCCTACAGTACTTAGCATAAAATGGTAGATCATGAGAATTCGAGGAATTTAGAGCATCATAAAATAAACCGTTGTGAATAAGATCACTCACACCATATTGATTTCGACTAACTAGGGACGACAAATACGGCTCCTTACAAAATTTCTAGTGTGGAAATTATAGCTTAAAAACCACGTTTTGGGAAAGGACCGTCGTGTTCGCAAGTAACGCCGCAAAAATAGGCGGTACTTGCGACGTCAAAGCTAAATAGCGATCAATTCAATTCCGGGGCTGACACTTGGAATTTGAAGAACGTGCGTGTGCATTATATTTTTTATCACGGCGATATGAGATCGATGTCGGAATTTCACTAGGGTGATGCAACGAGTTCAAAGCATCGTGCAAATTCTTTGCAAAAACCCTGGGCAAAAACGTTTTGCTTTTACACATGACCCCTTTAAGGGGGTCAAACAAACCTCGAGAAAAATCTCGCCTCTGCAATATCTTGATCTCATCAATGAATTTCCACCCTCACCCCAATACGTGACCAGTACAAGTATCCCGGCTTTCCTGGCCGGGTACTGGGCACGTACTGTGGCAAATTGGAATTTGTGATTTGCCAGAGCACTTTGAATGGATGGCGGGCGTCCGGTGGCCTTTAGCCAACGGCAAGGGTCGGGTGCCAAGATCAGAATCGAGAAAACCAAAGCGATTAGTAATTCCGGCATAGGGATTGGCAAGCCGCTGTCGGGGATTGTACTAGGACTCCTATCCTTACTTAAGACTGCAAATCGATCCAGTCGTCCATGGTTAGCCGGACATTTAAGCTTACCAAAAGTCTGATCTGTATTGGATACAATCACCTAATTGATGTCATCCCGAGCATTAAAATCCGCGCTTTGGAGCCATTCCAGATGTCAAAAAATTGTTGACAACATGTCTCATATATGAGACATGTTAAATATGGATGTTGTGATACTACCCCAATGTGAAGCTGAGCTGAAAAATTTCCCCAAGGAAGTTCTTGGAGATCTGCTTGATTGCGTCGCGAAACTCCGGCTCGGAATTAAGCTATCTATGCCGCTTTCACGGACCATGCCTAGTTTAGGAAAAGCGATTCACGAATTGCGTCTAAAGGATCGAAGTGGTCAGTTCCGCGTCATATATTTTGTCAAGGTTGGCGACGCAATTTACCTGGTTCACGCATTTAGAAAGAAAACACAGCAAACCGAACAAAAAGACATAAAACTGTCACTTCAGAGGATTAAAAGACTATGAGCAAAGCTAAACGATACAAAAACCTACAAGATCTGGCCGAGAACCTTGGTGTCGAGCCTATGCGGGCTGCCGAGGCTGAGGTTAAAGCGTCTCTCACGAAAGCGATCATCCGCGAAGTTTCTAAGCAACACTTGACCCATCAGGAAGTCGCAGAACTAGCGGGGGTTGCAAGAACGACTGTCACGGGCATCATTAACGGAAGTCTCCAGAAAGTGTCGATCGACAGGTTATTGCGAATTATTTCCGCGATTGGCCTATCGGTTCACGTCTCTGTAAAAAAATCCGCCTAGCCGACATTTACTATCGGTTAGTACATTTTTGTAATCTACCCCACGCCACCGGATACTCCCGGGTGACTGTCCCTAGTTCGAATAGTAGAGTATTGCACCCGCCACTTGTTTACTTTTGCCTCATACGGCGTCGCCCTGCGGGGCATCGCCTCGCCGTGCTACCAGCACTGTCTCGGCGCCGCTCCTCGGGGCTCCTTGTCTGAGCCAAAACTAAACGTCGTGGAGCCACTTGTCTCTTTTGGACTGATACGGCGTCGCCCTGCGGTGCATCGCCTCGCCGTGCTACCAGCACTGACTCGGCGCCGATCCTCGGGCTCCTTGTCTGAGGCAAAACTAAACGGCGTGGATGCATCCTGTTGGAGCCAAAACTTAACGTCGTGGATGGATAAAGCCCACTTTGCCTCTAAAATCTGGGTGGGGCCAAGAAATCAGCTTTTTAGTTTAACGCTAGAGTTCGTCTACGTGAGAATGACTTTTCAATGCATCTAGCGATACATAATCCAACGCTTTGATATCCGTTGCTTGCAGATCTACTTTCGGCGCACAGCCAGCAAAAAAAGCTTCCTGCCATCGCTGAGCGCAAAGACACCAGCGGTCATTTGGTTTGAGTCCAG
>JBEIGW010000180.1:0-5936 GCA_040381655.1 Deltaproteobacteria bacterium | reverse complement strand
TGACATTTCTCGTCACTCGATCAAGTCAACGCGCACCCACTTCAACGAGTGAGTCTTTGGCACCGTTTGATCTGCAAATCAGTGAGTTGAATTTTAGATCGCAAAAGGCCGAGGCGATTCCTCGGTCTCTGACGCACCATATGCCATCACGCTGACTTGCGCAGTGTGCTCAGTGAGATCGATGCGGCCTACGAAGAAGAAATGCGTAAACGGCTGGCTAGACGGGGGGGATGATGATTGAAATTTCCTATTCATGCGTTGGAGTTGAAGAGGCGGCAATCGACGGGTGAACTTGATTATGTATACGATGTGTAACAGCTGGTGCTTAGCGAACTGCTGAGGCGAGAGTGTAGCCTAATGGCCGTCCGCCGGCGGCAAGACCTAGATTTTTAGGCAGAGATGAAGGGCGCTGGGTCGCTATTTTTAAGGAGGTTACTGGGGCAGGGAGGGTATAGTGACATCTTGACTGGAAAAGGGGGGCAGACAAGACGTCCGTAAGGATATGATTTTACTTTTATTTTTCCTAGCGACTAACATTCTTGTAGGAACTTTCCGATCTCTTTCAAGGGTTAATCGTGACGGGGAGGCGCTAGTTATGGATTTAAAAGCATTGAAATCAATGACGGGCACATGTTCCACAGCCATCACCATGTCTTTGTTCCTCGCCGCGTGCAACGCAAACTTTTCTGACCCTTTTGCCCGGCATCCCATTGGCCAGAAGTTTTTCGTACCTCCAAATTCGGACAAAGATTCGTCGATGAGTTTAAACGCAGAAACATTGCGTCAACGCGCCACATTGCTTAAAATAAACTACATCGGTCCGCCAGAGAACACAGGTAATGCGGTTTCTTCCCTTGGATCAGAGTCGCCATTGGATTTTAAATTCATTTCTTTTGTGGGCTGGGATAGTAAAATGGAGGTCTACGACTTAGAGCGGATCAAGAAACTTAACGATTCGCGGGAATGTCAAGAAATTGCCAGAGACGTAGAAGACCTGATCTTATCGTATCCAGATTTGCGTTTGATATGTGGTGAGGATTTCGCCGATAGATTTCAGTCAGCTCTCTCCCTAACCGTAACCACCGTGGATGGCAAAGAGCACCACTTTACGAGCTGGGGATCCCATCTCTCTGATGGTCCCGGCTATCAGTTGATTATTCGTTCCTTGAATCTACCGAGGTGATCTTATGTCTAATACGGGTCCTAAGAGGTTTGAAATTGGCGGTCGAAGATCAGTGACTGGCTTTCTACTGGCCTTTGGCATTACATGGGTCTCGTCTTGTACGGAGTCAAACTTTTCAGGTGCAGCGGGCAAATCCGGTTCCCGAGTAAGTACCGGCGACTGTAAAACGCCACCTTGTGGTCCGAGACCTCCCGTTGTACTGGATATTGAATTTTCTGGCGATAAAAAAATCGAGCCAAATCAGAACACAAAGATATGGGTCGTGACTACAGATGGTGTTTTCAAAAGATTTTCCCTCGATGGTGACAAAGTTATAGTTACTGATACAAAAACTTGGACAGTGGATCCTAACATATGGAAATTGGGAACAGGCGGTACGCGAACCTATGTCACGGAAGGTGGCTTTTTGGCAGCGAGATTTCCGCATTTATACTTCATAGACCCTGACGTTCCGAATGTCGTTGAGTCAAAGAACATTGGCTCAAATTCAAGAACTTGTGTCGCTTCATATCGAAAAGACGGAAAGAGATACATTATCGCGGCTTGGGGCCTTGGAGAATATGCGGAGTATCCTTTAGATGACAAGCCTCCATACAAGCCCCTATGGGATTTTCCGACAAAGCGGGGCAAAATCACTATCCGGCAGAATCCGCCTAATGTGAGAGAGTGGGGGTACAGCTGTTTCATTAATCAAGAGCAGAAAATCTTCTATTCGCAATGGTACGAGAACTCTCCAACGACTGGTTTCAATCTCATGACCTATGAAGCAGTTAATGCTATTAAAACGACTGCTCCGAATGCTGATTTCATGTCATTGACGCCGGATGTCGCGAAATATTCAAAAGGAGCTCGCGGGGGATCATATGCTCTGTCAGGTGATCCTTACGGCAATATTTACAATGGGGAAAGCTGGAAGGAATCCTATACAGCAGCATACGATCGAGCGTCAGATTCTGTCTGGTTTAGTAATAAAGAGTCACCCAAAATTTGGGTCATCGATCGCAAGTGCCTCACCACCAAAAACACATGCGATAACTATAAGGACTATAATCCCGGTGTTGTCATTGGGCCTATGAGTGCACTTAAGGACGGCCGAATTGTTGGTCTGGTAAGGGGAGGAAAGGGAGATATTTATATTTTATCGCTATCGGACAAGAATAACCTAAAAGGTGGCCTTAATGGAGTCAAAATTGGTGAAGCTGGCGGCGACCCCTATATGTATACGGACTTCACGGGAGCAACTCTGTATATAACTGAGAGCGAGCAGACATTTAAGCCATTAGACATGCCAAAGTATCAGGCGTCGAAGCCAATCAAAATGGCTGTTTTTAGCTGGAATCCAACCCCGGCCTATGCGGCAGGAAGTTTAAGTGTCGAATGGAAAAATATTAAACTAGAAGCTCGCTGCTATTCAAATACTGCAAGCAAACCTGCTTACGTGGAAATTGCCAAGGTGCATCCGTCTGACAAGGGTACAGAGCTCAATGTGCCAAGTTGCGTTGAGGGTAAGTATTCAAATGTTGATGTGAGGCTGACCCAGCTGAATAACGACGCTAGTCTTGTCGGAATTGATACGGTAACAGTGGGTTTTAAGCAGTAAGGGTCCAGTAGATCGCTTAAAGTAATTGGGTGCCCCGCGCGAAGACGGCGCGGGGTTTTGTTCGTCCAAGGTCTGCCACAAACGCCTCACAAGACGATAGGGGCATGAGCAGAACATCGGCGTCACGTCCAACAGTGAGAGCACCCTTGGATTCCTCTAATCCCAGTGATCGGGCAGGTACCCAAGTTACGCCAGCGAGGGCCTCTGGCATCCTCCGAAGACCCTTGCGTTTCGCTCGTTATCGGCAGATTTCCACGGTTTTTGAGTTTTTCGAATTAAATTCAATATGGTTGGACGATGCTTTTGTACGGTATCCTAGCGCCGATGCTGCAGGCTCGCAAGCTCCCAAGAGGTATCCGCTGGGTCGACTCCGAATGGAGCTTTGGCGTCACTGCGCCCCCAACGTTGAAGCCACGCATCACCCAAGAGCGTCCATTCAGGCTCTTGTTTTCTGGCTTTCACAAAGTCATCGAAGTGTACGAGGACGACGATGCTGGCAAGCCAATTGGATACATTGCCGTAATTATGCCGCTCGTCACTGCTGACGGCCTTGATCCCTTAGCTGAGAAAACAATCGCCTGCCAAGAGCAGGAAAAAAATGGGCAGACTATCGGGTCGACTTCAAGGACATCGAGCAAAAGGCTGGGGTGTCATTTCCAAAACTCGCAGACGTCAGATCCTACAATAGATAATCCAAAAACTTATTCCTCTGAGTGGATAAACCACCCAGGGGGATCATTTTTTCAAGATATAACGAACTTTATTTAAACATCAGCACAGGCTGACCTGTGTCGGAAAATTTCAAAACTGAAGCGCCCATAGATGCGCAAGTCTTAGCGCGAATATAGCGGAGTAAACCACCAAATGGACTTGGAACGCAAGAGTCAGAACCATAGCTCTTAAGCATGGCCTGTAGCGTCTCGGGAGGAATCTGGCACTTCGCTGCTCCAGCTCCGCCAGCTTGTCCGGACCCGTAGTAGCATGTAGGCGCTGAAACATCGAGACTGTAGCGATTCGAATTAATTTTTCCACAGATAACTCCGCCACCGTAAACACCGACGATAACCTCGTTCTCCAAACAGTCGCCACCACGCTCAACCGCTGGGTCTTTACTTAAAATGTCAGAAGCTGGAAGCGGGCAACAGCTAATAGACCGACCATAAGAAGGGGCGCCTCTTGTGACATCGTCTGCTGCATAAGCTGCAGATCCTGCTGGGCACAAGGCTTTACCGCCATTCATATTGTCGATTAAACTAATCGTATTAACAGAACAACTTTGGGGAGTGATTTGAACGTTTCCACCGCCATCGGTCATAATCTGGTCTGGATTTGGTCCCGGAACTGGACCAGGATCCGGCGTGCTTTGACATGGTTTTTGTGGGGTACTAATACATTTTTTGATTCCGCCAACGCCGGCGCTACCACCATCGCCCGTAAAGGCGCCAGAGGAACAGCCGGCGATCAATCCCGCAAGCAAACTGACAACAAACAAATTTTTTATAAGCATACCCCACCTCGAAGGTGCTAATCGGCATCAGTTGAGCGCTCCTTTAACATTCTGGTTAACTGCCCAATCTCACTGGAACTATTCCAGGAGAATAAACGCCCTAAAAACTAGTAACCACCGATTTCAATTGCTGTATTGCTAAGCCTGAGGAAACCTACTTCGCCCCCTCACCACTAAAAAGGCCCAGCGATGCAATCTTGTTTGCTAAAAGCCCTTTAGGTATGCTTGGGCAACAACTAACCGTATTTTTTGGGATTTGGAGGACCTTGTGTCAATGAACATGCGCCAAAACAAAAGTCATTCGCAGGTACTGCTGGTTGCTCTACTTGCTTTTATGCCTGCAGCTGCGTCATTCGGTAAAACTGATCAAACTTCACCGTCGAAAGCAAAGTCGGCAGGGCAAAACACCAAATCCGGAAAACGTGTCGTTGAGGCCGGCGAGGCGGTTGTCAGAGATAGCAGCGAGTATTACCGCGAGGGCAAAAAAGGCTATGTTGCCTTTGAGCTTTTTGGTTCAAATCCTTTTCCTTTTGGATCTTACGGGGTCATGGGAGGTGTTTATTTGAGTCCAGATACGATCATTGATGGCTCCTATACAACTGGAAAATTTGAATTCCTTGGCTTCAAAATGAAAAGTGATGGTTTGGCCATTCGCTACAAAATGTTTAATGGCAACAGCTTTTACTGGCGTGCTGGCGGTATGTATCGCGCCTACGAGTACGATACAGGATTTGAGGTCCTGTCAGACAACACCATTAATGGCAAGGTCAAAGTGTCTTCTTTCGGCGTCGATTTTGGGATTGGCAATCAATGGCAGTGGAAGACGTTCACTCAGGGGTTTGACTGGATTGGATTTTATTCCCCACTGGCAGGAACCTACACAGTTTCAAGGCCCCCAAATGCAACTGATTCGTGGTATGAGTCGGAAAGAAAATCGGCGGCGTCTCTCTCAAAAAGAGGGAGCCTTCAATTACTCAGGTATTACTTGGGCATTTCTTTCTAGCACCTAGAAACACTCTCCAATTTTCACCCTGAGAGCACGCATGTAGCGAAATATTTGTAGGCAAGCAAATATGAAACTTAAAAATCCTAACGCCAATAATTTTGGCTTCAGCCTCGCCGAGGTCATGGTCGCCCTTGGTATTTCTGGCTTTTTGCTTTTAGTCGTAAATCAAGTTCTATCTGATGTGAATAAATGGATGGCTGACATCTCAGTTGATTCGGAATTAGTAGAAATTTCCCAACTCATAAGTGCAAGAGTATGATTATTTGGACGTGACGAGGGTAAAATGACAGCTTGTCTGAGTAAGCAAGTAGACAAGATATACGGAAGGTAATGATCGTGTTATTGTTTTACCTTGCGCCATTTTGGCCTTTTGACATCACCAGAAAGCGTAGGTTGTTTGATGGGAAAGAAGGACTCCGCTGAGGCGCAGATAGCGTTCCCACACAGGCAAACCGCGTCGAGCATCCCACGCATCTTGGCGCTCGACTTCCTCAGGGGAGTCATGCTGATGATGAGGATGGTTGATCATTCCTTCTTCATGGGCTTCACTCAGTGGACGGCGGCGCGGGAGTGGCTCTATGGATTCTTCGGCTACATCACGGCGGCCGAAGGGTTTTATTTCCTGTCGGGGCTCGTCTGC
>JBEIGW010000179.1:0-5969 GCA_040381655.1 Deltaproteobacteria bacterium | reverse complement strand
TCTCGGCACTCGCAGCACTCCAATTCAAAACCGACGGCGCGCGATTGATCTGCTTTCCTGCAAACGTCCAAAGCTCTACCGAAGACTTTGTCAGCCTGCCAATCTCGCCATCATTGAGGAATACGACTGACTTTGTTAGCGGCAGCATTGCAAGCGCATCACTTGCAAAATAATTTTCGTTCTCGCCAACACCAATCACGATCGGTGAACCCTGTTTGACCAAATATAAAGCATCGGGCTCTCCGGTCCAAAGCACGCCAAGTCCATAAGCTCCCTCCAGTTTGGAAATAACTTTAAGAAGCGCGTCTTTCATTCGAGGTGTCGACTTCAACTCTTTTGACAGTAGATGAAGAACCACTTCCGAGTCGGTCTCTGACTGAAATTTATAACCCTCGCTTAACAGCTGGTCCTTTAACCTTCGGTAATTTTCGATAATGCCGTTATGAATGATGGCAAGACCCCCATCCACGTGAGGGTGTGCATTCTCGGTGGTAGGTGCTCCGTGCGTGGCCCACCTTGTATGACCCATTCCGATTGTACTGGTAGAGGGTAATTTTGTCAGATGCCCCTCTAAACGGGACAACTTACCATCACTTTTGACCGTACTGATTTTTGAGTCTAAAAGTGTAGCTATCCCCGCACTGTCATAGCCACGATACTCGAGTCGCTGAAGACCCTCAAAAATAACTTGGACACACGACCTAGCGCCGACAAATCCAACCACTCCACACATCCACAAACCCTCTCTATAACTTGCGGCGTCAATGCCGACTAAACTTGTAAATCACCGCATGAAGCTAAAGGCGAAATCGTTTGGCCAGCTGAAATGCTACTACCTACCAAAACCGCATGAGCACCCACTTTGACACCAGCTCCAAGCACCGTATTCTCCAAAACAGCCCCTGGGCCAACGACGCAGTTTCTTGACACCCGAGTCTTACCGATCAAACAAACTCCCGGGAAGATCTGCGTATCCGGTTCAATAACAACGTCACCATCCACGTATACGGTGTCGGGCAAATGAAACGTGACGCCGTGCGCCATAAACTCTTCAATACGTCGACGCATCATAGTCTTCTCAATTTTTGCAAGTTGTGCACGATCATTAACTCCGGCGAATTCAGCGGCCGCGGATGTTTCAAACACAAAAGCAGGTTTACCCTGCCGAGCCGATGCCTCAAAAACATCTGTCAGGTAATACTCGTTTTGGGCATTATTTGGAACAAGACCCTCAAGTAATTTGAAAAGCCAAGAAACCTCAGCAAAAACGACGCCGCTGTTGCACAATTTGATCTTTTTAATTTCAGAATCAGCATCACGCTCTTCAACTATTTGCGTCAAACCACCGCTCTTATCTCTCACGAGTCTGCCGTAACCTAACGGGTCACTAACCTGCATGCCCAATACGCCCAGTTGATGGGAAGACCCTAGACATGCCGCAATAAACTGTCCAATCGTATGATGGCTCATGGCTGGTGTGTCCCCAGCACAAATCAGCACATAGTGCGCCGAAGATGAGCGACCTTTAAGCAGTTCTCCTTGAGCCCACTGCGGGGTTATGGCGCGATCATACGCCTTGCACGCTGCCGCCACCGCGTCACCAGTGCCGCGTTGACCAATTTGAATTGCAACACGAAGCTCCGGGTGTTGGCCCAGTAAATCAGAAAACGGCCCTATCTCCTTGGATAAGACTAGGGTCAAGTCAGTTGCACCAGCTTTTTTGACAACGTCCATAACCCAAGACAGCATTGCGCGCCCCATTACAGGATGAAGCACTTTGGGCAAGGTGCTCTTCATGCGAGTTCCCTTGCCGGCTGCAAGAATCAGTGCCGATATTGTAGGGCTGGAGGCTGGCGCGTTTTTTGGGGGCATACGACGTTTTCCATAACCTTTTTGACGAATTTTCGCTTGCAAAATATGCAGTTTAGCCCTTTTACTTGGGATGGTCACAGTTTTTTTGCTAGACTGCGAGCGGCCCACAAGATTGAACCAAAGGGCCTGATCAGGGAAGGATGCATTTTCGTGGGACTATTTGATTTCATTAAGAATCTCGGTGGTAACCAGGAGACTCGAATCGCTAAATCCAGTGATCTGGCTAAAAATCCGAAAGCGATCCGCGAGGATCGCTGGGCTGCCATTGAGTTTTTAGCCGATGATGTGGCTGACACTAAATCGGCCGTCCGAGGCCTCCTTGCTCGCTTTGAATTTAGTCTGGAACATGGAATTAACGACACGCGCGAGAAGGAAAAGGCGCTATCTGGAGTCATGCGTCACGGTGAAGCGGCATTGCCGATCATTCTTGAACACCTCAAAACAACGACGCGTATTGCTTGGCCCATAAAAATTCTAAAGTCACTGGTGCGTAGTGAGGAGCGGATTGTGGAATGCCTTTTAAGCACGCTCGACTACTCAGATGTATCATTTGATCAAGCGAGGACCGACAAAAATTATGACATTCTTTGTCACTTGGCGGATTATAAGCGACATGGTCTCAAAGATCAGATTAGTCATTTTCTTTCGGTCCCCGATGAGCGGGTCCGCTACGCGGCGGCAGAGGTTTTGATGGAGCAAGACCTTGAAGAGGTCGGCGAGACGCTCGAGAAACTAATGCGCGATGAAAATCCTGACAACTCCAGAATTCGCCAAGCTGTTGTGCAGAAATACTTGGATCTGAACTGGGCCATCCAGAGGCCCGATGCTTTTGTGAATCGTCAGGTCATCGGGCCTGTTTATATCAATGATCAAAATCGATTGGTAGTAAGTCAATCATAGGAATTTTATCGACGTTCAAACTGGACGCCACGTGGCCGGCGTCCGCGGCAGAAAAGGCGAGATCAGTGACCGACTTCACAGAAATTGACCCCAAGAAACTCTGCCAAGTGGAAATCCACACTGCGCGTCTGGATGTTAGTAGAAAATTTTATGAAGAGGTTTTTGGTTGGAAACCTGTTCCTGCAGAAATCCATAATTACATCGTGTTGGACGTCCCGGAAGATTGTCCGTTCGGGATCAGTATCGTTCCCTCCGTCGGCGCAAAGCCATCTTCCGGTCAAATTATTCTTTATTTCGAAGTCGACGGCGCATCACAAATAGCTGAGCGTGCAGCGAAATTCGGTGGCTCGAAAAAATTTGGCCCTACCAGACTTCCGGCCTACGGAGACATCTGGCAGATCACGGATCCTGACGGCCATCGTTTTGGGCTGTTTGAAAAACAAGCGGCCGGCGTCAAACGCGGGATCGCTCCTAAATCTTAACACGGCGTCACAAGGTCAAAGAATGCGGCGTGGATTTTCAGGATGAAGGCGCGACAGTAATTCGTAGTGAATTGTCTGAGCCCAGCCAGCGAGGTCGGTCGCACCAATATGTTCTGATCCATCCTGACCAATGAGAGTCACAAAATCACCCACACGAACTGGGACCGCACAGTGAGTTATGTCAACCATCATCATGTTCATACAAATTCTGCCTACGATTGGGCATCGCTCCCCATGAATAAGCACGTAAGCTGGACTACCAGACGCCATGCGAGGGTAACCCTCAAAATAACCCACGGGTAAAACAGCGACCTGCATATCTCTACGCGCGCGATATGTACACCCGTACCCAATGTATTGACCTTGAGCTACGTGATTGATGCTCGTTACTTTTGTTCGCCAAGCTAACACTGGCTTTAGGTCAATCAAGCCCCCATGAAGCTGTTTGTATGAAATCTTTGTGGCCTGACTCGGCCAGAAACCATATAGAGATATACCGACGCGCGACAAACCGAAGCGGCTATCATCAAGAATAAGTGTCGATGCTGACGACGCAGCATGTGATATCACTGAAAACTTTCGGGCAATAAACTCTGAACGGGCTGCATCAAATTTATCCATCTGGATTTTGGCGTAATCGTGCTCGGTCACATCCTCAACATTCGAAAAGTGCATGCATACACCACGAACTTGATTTTTGTAGGGCAAAAGCCTGTCGGCTACCTTGCGTGCGTCACCCGGCCGAAAGCCTTGACGACTCATTCCTGTATCAAATTCGATATGTAAGTCCGGCCGTTTTTCTTCCAAAAGCCAAGCATCTAGCCCTTCCTCATGGCCTAAGAAAAGCTCTAGTTTGTGTTGGAATGACGTGGCCATCTGCTCTGGCAAAAACGGACCAACGACAAGGATACGGCCTTCAAAACCAAGCTGACGAAGGGATACGCCCTCGTCCACGTAATTGACACAAATCCACTCAACACCTTCGGACGCAAGAATCCGATAGACCTCCGCCAAACCATGTCCGTAAGCATTGCTTTTTAAAACAACAGCCAATTTGTCCTTGCCGACGATGTCGGCAAACAAACGAAAATTGTGCCGCAAATTTTCTGGATTTAACTCGATCCAATTAATCATATTGATCCCGACTAGCCACAAGCTGTGACGACAGCCTTGCCTGTAGTCATTGTATCAATTGAGGATGCTTCCGAAAACTCTTAGTCCAAAGACCTTGGGTATGGGCCCTGTCTCCGGTAGCACAAGTGGAGCGTCACGTCGCTGATTAACATTGGCCGAAGACGCCTGACAGACTGACTGCCTGGATCCAACCATCACCCCTAACGCTGTATTACCCCATGTGTCCACCCCAGCCATAACGCCCAGAGCCCGGCTGCACTGTAACCCTTTGGAAGTGACTGTTAATTTATCACCATGTCCGCGACGCACGGAGTCGACGGATGCGGCTGGTAAAATCTGATAATTCAAATCGACGCTTTTAGCGAGCATCGCCAAATCTTTAGCCTTAATGGGTCTCATAGCCCCGTCATTCATCGATGCAAGTAACCCAGGTAGCTCGTATGTGCCTGAATGAGTTCTAACGTTAGAGCAAGCTAGTGATGGAATGAATGCCGTAACAAGCGCGACCTCGCGACCAGTCTGGCCAGTAAATAACAAACCAAGAGGGGTTTCCCGGCAATTTTGCTGCCAAGATACAGACAGCTCACCCCGTTCCGAAATAGCAACGGAATCCGGAGCAACAACTCTTAAAACATAAGACGTTTGGATTTTACCAGGACGCTCAGCCAATCTTAAAGACTCCGCCGAGAGGTTGATACTCGTCAGCGAGATTCTCCTGACATCACGCGGGCAGTTTATTTTTGCAGCTGCCTCCTGATCATCTTTGGCGCCTAGAACGATGGATATCTCAATTTTTGGACTATCTTTTGAAACAAGCGGTCGAAGCAAAATACCCTCAAACGGTCTGCAGGAGTTCTGCCACCCCACCGAAAGCCCGCCGCGGGAGGCTCCTAAGTCGAGCGCCTCATCCAGAGTCACCCGGCGAGGCTCGCTGATGTGGACAGAGCGGACCATGGATCCGGCCTTCACGGGAATAGAAAATGACGTCTCATTAGGCAGTGATGAGCAAAAGGTTTCGCCACGGTCCACGACCGCTGCCACTTCTAGAATTTTTCCTAACTTGCTTGGCGTTTTCGACGCACTAGCATCAGAGCGAGGTTCAAGGGCGCGCTCGCGCACGAGAACGCCTCGAAAGATTTCGCCGCAGGCCAAGGGAAAACTCGCCTTAACAGTTGCCCCCACTCCTGAATCAATTACGTCTAAAAGCTTTACAGGCTTCATCAAGGCCAACCGACCAGACTTCTTAGGTCCAGCTTCAGCCAAGGGGGCAAAGGCCCAAAAAGCTGCCGCGGCTATCACTAATAAAGATGCACTACGAACTGTCATGGTCGTTTTAAACTCCAAGCGCGGCTTAGAATATTGATTTATTTATTTAAAATGCCGCTCTTTTTAACAAAATTTTAATGAAATGTCAACAGATTCTATCCTTAATACCGGCCCACCCAGCGATGGGACCTTTTACTTACGCGAGGGACATAACTAGCTGGAATTGGTTCAAAATAAGCCTCTGAAACAGATAGTTGCATCGCCGACGTCTCTCTGGTAAAGTCCAGCCCTCAACCGACGTGTATAGTTGTTAAC